>CAYFKX010000161.1:0-1806 GCA_964343545.1 uncultured Bifidobacteriaceae bacterium
GCGCCGACGTAGATCGCACTTGCCAACCGGGCGCCCTCGTACCAGCCGAGGAAGTAGGAGCCGGCGTGGGAGTCCAGGGCGATGTCCGCCCTCGATGCCGGAAAACAATGCACCAACGGGTCGCCGGCGCACAGGGCCAGCAACTCAGCACGGTCGTTCACATCAAGTCGGCGCAATCGCGGAGCAGGCACGCTGTCTCGCACATCGGGCAGCAACTCGACCATGCGAAAAGGCTACGCGCTGCTCGGGCCGCAACGTCGACTTTGCGAGTTACCTCAGCCTGTCAGGATGGTGAACGTCAGGCGACGGTGACAACCGGGCCGCCAGCCGGCAGCTCGGGGTTGTCGTCGCCGTCGGGGTCGTAGCCCATCTCGTCTGCAAGGCGCATCGCTTCTTCAATGAGCACTTCGACAATCTGGGCCTCGGGTACCGTCTTGATGACCTCACCCTTGACGAAGATTTGCCCCTTGCCGTTGCCGCTGGCAACACCGAGGTCAGCTTCGCGCGCCTCACCCGGGCCGTTGACGACGCATCCCATGACCGCGACGCGCAAGGGAACTTTCATGCCCTCCAACCCCGCGGTCACCTGGTTGGCCAGTGTGTAGACATCTACTTGCGCACGGCCACATGACGGGCACGAGACGATTTCTAGGCCGCGCTTGCGCAAGTTCAGGCTTTCCAGAATCTGCAGGCCGACCTTGACTTCCTCCACTGGCGGGGCCGACAGCGACACCCTGATGGTGTCGCCAATCCCCTGGCTCAACAGCGCGCCGAAGGCAACTGCGGACTTGATGGTGCCCTGGAAGGTCGGGCCGGCCTCGGTGACGCCAAGGTGGAGTGGGTAGTCACACTGGGAGGCCAGCAGTCGGTACGCCTGCACCATGACGACAGGGTCGTGGTGCTTGACCGAGATTTTGATGTCACGGAAACCATGCTCTTCGAACAACGAGCATTCCCACAACGCCGACTCGACTAACGCTTCGGGCGTTGCCTTGCCGTATTTCTCCAGCAGTCGCTTGTCCAACGAGCCGGCATTGACGCCGATACGAATCGGGGTGTTCGCCTCACCGGCAGCTTTTGCGATCTCAGCGACTTTGTCGTCGAACTGCTTGATGTTCCCCGGGTTGACTCGCACCCCTGCACACCCGGCATCGATGGCAGCGAAGACGTACTTCGGTTGGAAGTGGATGTCTGCGATGACGGGAATACCAGACTTGCGCGCGATCTGGGGCAACGCCTCGGCGTCATCGGTGCTGGGCACCGCAACGCGCACGACTTGGCAGCCACTCGCGGTCAGTTCAGCAATTTGTTGCAGCGTGGAGTTGACGTCGGCGGTTACGGTCGTCGCCATCGACTGCACGCTCACTGGCGCATCGCCGCCGACTGCGACGGGAGTGCTGTGGTGCTTGAGCACAATCTGGCGGCTCACCCGACGAGGTGCGAGCACCGGGGCGGGGGGCGTAGGCAACCCGAGGTTCACGGACATGACGGCATTCTGACACCTCGACAGCGGACACGCCCGCTGCCGTCAGCGGCTCACGACACCAGCGACGAATGCAGCCCAGGCCTCTGGCGTGGCATCGTCGGGCCGGTATCCGCCGGCGCCGGTGATGAGCATCGGAAGGTGGCCGAACGCCGAGTGCAACGCGTTGCCGGCGGCATGAAAGCCATCATGGGAGTACTCCAGTTGCGACAACGGGTCGTCCGCGTGCCCGTCTGCTCCGGCCGCGACAAAGACAATCGTCGGGGCGAACTCACGGGCCAGTTCAATGAACCGGTCAACGGCGCCAAGCAGGTGTACATCGC
>CAYFKX010000161.1:1816-2747 GCA_964343545.1 uncultured Bifidobacteriaceae bacterium
GGCGGGGGGCGTAGGCAACCCGAGGTTCACTGACATGACGGCATTCTGACACCTGCTCTGATCTCACGCGCGGGCATGCGCACGGTCCGACCGTTGGTAGCAGCGGTTGTCGTCAACGGATGGCGGACGTTCAGTAGGCGCGGACCGCACCTTCCTTGACCAGAACGTCACCGACGATGACCTTGTAGTCCGCATCACCCACGAACGGCAGGTATACCTCCAGTCGACAACGTCCCGTGTCGTCGGTGACCCCGGAGACGGCCGGCCATCCCGAGAATTCCACCCACACTGTCATATCCGGCAGGGCTGCTGACACCACAAATGTCACGGGGCGACCTAGCCTGACTCGCGGCATCGCCACGCCCGCACGCACCACCGCGATATGTGCCCGAGCAGTCAATCGTCCGCTCTTCGCGAGCACACTCACTCGACCTGAACGATTGATTGTGACTACGGTCTCGGCATACCCGTCCGCATCGGCCTCAAGCACGACGCGTCGCGAGCCTGAAATGGTCACCACAATGCGCCCACCAGGGGGCGCGTTGCCTACCGAGACGAGCACATCGTCGCCTCGGACAGCCATGGTGCGATCAACCCAGACCTGGAACCCCGGAGCCAAAGGCATGACGGGCGCGGACAACTCGCTGGGGTCACTCGAACCGGAAGCGTTCCATGCCCTGACCTCGAAGGTGTAGCGCTGGCGGTTGTCCAATCCTTCGACGATGCACGAATTCTCGTCCCGCGTCACCCAGCAGGATGCTCCTCCAGGGCTCGCAACAACCGAATAGGAATCGATGGAGGCATCAGTTCCCGAGAACCACGTGACCTCAGCCGCACCGTCGCCGGCAACTGCTCTAACGCCTAGTGGTGCCGCGGGATTGGGCACTTCCGCGAATACTTCAACAATCCATCGGCGTGGCGTCACGGTGTA
>CAYFKX010000161.1:2796-3244 GCA_964343545.1 uncultured Bifidobacteriaceae bacterium
GTTACCCACCTCATCTTGATGGTTTAGCAGCCACACTCGGTGGTGCTCCGCTTCGGTTGTTTCGCCGATCAATCGCATGGCGGAGTCAAAACGCCACCATCCGCGGTTTCCGGTCCTGCCATCATCTCCAGACTTGAGATAGATGTCGCCATTTCGGTCAATTGCGACGTTATTTGGCGCACACAGTCCGGTCGGAATGACTTCCTGGCCCATAGTCGCGAGGTCAACCCGCACGAGTCGGTAGCCGCACCCGAAAGGTTCATTCCCTTGGTCTGTGAAGTACATAAACCGGTCATCAGGCGTAATGGCCAGCGACACATTGTCCGGCCACCAGTGGAAGTCCACATCAAGAATGCGCGTTCGGGAGCCATCAGGTGCTACTCGCTCAAAGTGCGAATCCCGACCTGCGTTGTCAGAAACTGGCACGTACATGTTGCCCCGAGAGTCG
>CAYFKX010000162.1:0-3193 GCA_964343545.1 uncultured Bifidobacteriaceae bacterium
CGTCCACCAGCCCACTAGCCACGACTGGAGCCACCGACAGCGACAACGCGGTTGCGTAACAACCAGGGTTGGCTACTCGAGTCGCAGTCACCACCTCTTGAGCGAATTGCGGCACGTCGGCCAAGCCGTACACCCAGGTGCCCGCATGCTCGCCGCCATAGTAGGTCTGCCACGCGTGCGTGGACTCCAGGCGGAAGTCCGCGCCAAGGTCGACCACCCGCGTACCAGCGCCTATCTGTGACGCAACCTGCGCGGACTGCCCGTGTGGCAGCGCCAAGAACACGAGGTCGACGGCAGCGGGATTGAACTCCTCGAGGGCACCGAAGTCCTCTGTCGGGTACGCGCCCCGCAGCCGTGGGTGTACCTGCGCAATCGGCTGCCCGGCGCAGGAGTTGGCGACCGCCGATGTGACCACCATGTCTGGATGCTCGGCCAGAATCGCGAGCAGTTCGGCTCCGGCGTAACCCGACGCCCCGACGACTGCTGCCCTGACCATGACCGCATAGTATACAGACCAACGCATAATCTGCATACTGCCTGGTGGCATCCTCGCGCGCGAGGCTGCCATCGCGATACCGTCGCCGCGGCAGTAGGCAACGAGACAAGGACATAAACATGAGCTCTTCGGTCGTGCTGGCGTTCTCTGGCGGCCTGGACACTTCCGTCGGCATCGGCTGGATCAAAGACGCGACTGGCGCTGACGTCATTGCGGTTGCCGTCGATGTCGGACAAGGCGGCGAGGACCTTGACGTCATCCGCGAGCGTGCCTTGGCATGCGGTGCGGCAGAGGCGGTGGTGGTCGATGCGCGCGCGGAGTTCGCCGAAGACTTCTGCATGCCCGCGCTCAAGGCCGATGCGCTCTATATGGACCGCTATCCCCTGGTCTCAGCATTGTCTCGGCCGTTGATTGTCAAGCATCTGGTCGCGGCCGCGCGGCAGTTCGGTGCGAGCACCGTCGCCCACGGGTGTACTGGCAAAGGCAATGACCAAGTGCGGTTTGAGGTGGGAATCACTGCGCTGGCACCGGAACTGACATGTATCGCGCCAATTCGCGATCTCAGCCTCACCCGCGACAAGGCCATCGAGTACGCCCAGGCACATAACTTGCCCATCGAGACCACCAAGAAGTCGCCGTACTCAATTGACCAAAACGTCTGGGGTCGCGCAGTCGAGACGGGCTTTCTTGAAGACATCTGGAACGCACCAATCGAAGATGTCTACGCCTACACCGCAAACCCAGCATTGCCGCAATCCCCTGATGAAGTCGTCATCACCTTCGAGCAGGGCCAGCCGGTCAGCATCGATGGGACCGCTGTGACCCCGTTACAGGCCATCGAAATCATGAATGCCCGAGCAGGTGCACACGGCATCGGACGCATCGACATGGTCGAAGACCGACTCGTCGGCATCAAGAGCCGAGAGGTCTACGAAGCACCCGGCGCCATGGCACTCATTGCCGCGCACCAGGAACTGTGCAACGTCACAGTTGAGCGCGACCTCGCGCGGTTCGCAGGCCAGGCCCGTCAGCGCTGGGCCGAGTTGGTGTACGACGGGCTTTGGTTCAGCCCGCTGAAGTCGGCACTGGATTCTTTCTTCGAGCAGATGAACTCGCATGTGACCGGGGAAATCCGCATGACATTGCATGGTGGTCGCGCCGTGGTCACAGGCCGTCGCAGCGAGCACTCGCTGTATGACTTCTCCATGGCCACATACGACACGGGTGACACATTCGACCAGTCGCTTGCGAAGGGCTTTGTCACCTTGTGGGGATTGCCGAGCAAGATCGCGTCCGCCCGTGACGAACGGACGTCCCCGTGAGTGGCAGCTCCAGCAACGGCGAGTCACACGATGCAAAAGTCGGGCCGCGGGATAGCGCGACTGTCGACAACGGTCGGCTGTGGGGCGGGCGATTCAATGCTCCCGCGAGTAGCGCACTCACCGCGCTGAGCACTTCGACCCACTTCGACACCGTGCTGTTGCCGTACGACATCGCGCAGTCGAGAGCGCATGTGCGCGAACTGCACAGGTGCAACTACCTCAGCGCGCAACAGGCCACGGACCTCGATCAAGCGCTTGCCACCATCGCTCAGCAGTACGCCGCGGGACAATGGCTGCCGGCGGACAGCGACGAAGACATCCACTCTGCTGTTGAACGCACACTCATCGAGCGCCTCGGCCCAGACCTCGGTGGACGCATCCGAACCGGGCGCTCCCGCAACGACCAGGTCGCAACCGACTTTCGCCTCTACCTGAACGACGCGGCGCTGCAGATTGCCCATGCTCTCATTGACCTCGCTGAAGGCATTGCCCACAAGGCGACCGAGCACGTCGATGACGTGTGCGTGGGCTTCACGCACTTGCAGCATGCCCAGCCAGTCACGTTTGGGCACGAGCTCGGCAAGCACGTGTGGCCATTGCTACGCGATCTGCAGAGACTGCGCGACTGGCGCGCCCGTAACAACATCTCGCCAATGGGCGCAGGAGCACTCGCTGGCTCATCGCTTGGGCTGGACCCACAACGCGTTGCTGCCGATCTGGGCTTCTCGGATGTCGCGCGCAACTCCATCGACGCGGTCAGTGACCGGGACTTCGTTGCCGAATTCTGTTTCGTGGCCGCTCTCATGGGCGTTCACCTGAGCCGCGTGGGTGAGGAAGTCTGCCTGTGGGCCTCGCAGGAATTTGGCTGGGTACGCCTGCACGACTCGTGGTCAACCGGCTCTTCCCTCATGCCTCAGAAACGCAACCCCGACATCGCCGAACTCGCCCGGGGCAAGTCCGGTCGACTCATCGGCTCACTCGTCACCGTGCTCACCATGCTCAAAGCGTTGCCGTTCGGCTACAACCGTGATCAGCAGGAAGACAAGGAAGCCACAATCGACACGGTGCAGACGTTGCTGTTGGTGTTACCCGCTATGACCGGTCTCATCAACAGCCTCAGCATCGATCGAGAGCAGCTGAGGGCCTCGCTTGCGAACGGGCACAGCACTGCGACTGACCTCGCCGAGTGGCTGGTGCGTGCCGGCGTTGCCTTTCGTGAGGCCCACGACATTGCGGGTGCCGCAGTGCGGCAGGCCGAGCACCTCGGTCTTGACCTCAGTGAACTGACCGATGCTCAGCTCACCGAAGTAGACCCCAGACTGATTGGCGCGCATGCGGCGCTGTCCGCCGAGTCGTCAGTGAGTGCCCGCAACAG
>CAYFKX010000163.1:0-3189 GCA_964343545.1 uncultured Bifidobacteriaceae bacterium
GCGCATTTGGGTGGCCCATGCGGTGGAGTCCGCACGCAGAACGATCTGGGCCACCGGGTTGGCCGACTGTCGCGCCAAGGGTGCCGACTGTGGCTGCGCTTCGTGCACCACCTGCTCTGGCGTTGGTGGGGTGGACATCGCTGTCATGTGTGGTGATTCTCGCCGTGCTGGCGCCGATGAAGCTACTGGCATCGACGTAGTGCTGCGCGCGGGCATTCCAGGATCGCTCACCACCGCGAAACTTTCGATACTCACATGGCCGGCGACATCCGGCCCGACAATGTCAGCCCAACGCGCGGTGATGCTCGCAACCGTGCGGTCATCCTCCCAACCGTTGCGCAAGACCAACTCTTCCAAGATGGCAGCCGCCGATGTGGGGTCGCGCCGATCAGGTCCAGCTGCGCTAAACACCGGCTCATCAGCATCGCCGGCCGACGCCAGCCGCTGCTGGGCTCGAGCACTTCGCCAATATGTACGACCGGCACCGCGAGCGTGGGCACGAGCGCGAGCCAGCGCTGCGCGAGCAAACTCCATCGCCGCGGTGGCATCTACTGCGGGCGTTGTCGCAGCATCACCGGAAATGGTCGGCTCGGTGTCTGTCATATCTGCGACTCGTTCGGGGAGTCGATGCTGGACCTATCGTGGTCGGTCGCGCCGATGGCCTGCCGAGCCGTAATCGCTGTTGCACTGCCATTAGACACGGGGCTGGAATCTTGGGTCGCCCCTGCTGTGCTGGTCTTTGTGTCAAAAACTTGCGTTGCATCAGTGGCGGGATGAGCACCTGCATCTGGTTCGTTGCCCGCGCGCGAGATCTCGATACATCGCGTTGCGAGTTCTTCGGGGACATCTTCACGCACTGCTGCGGTGATGATGACTTGTTCAACGGCGCGCACAGCCTCAGTCAAGTATCCACGGCGGGCCGAATCAAGTTCGGCGAATACATCATCGAGCAGCAGCACTGGGTCATTGCCGAACTGCTCACGAAGTAGGTCAAATGACGCCAGGCGCAAGGCCAGTGCGATCGACCAGGATTCGCCGTGGCTGGCATATCCCTTGGCCGGCGTGCCGCCGAGGCCAATGAAGATGTCGTCGCGCTGCGGTCCGACAAGTGTCACACCACGGCGAATCTCGTCGTCACGTCGTTGCGCTAGATCTGCTCGCAATGCATCTTCGACATCAGCTTCATTCGGAGTTCCGCCTGGTGACAACAGTGCCGCGAGGTTCGGTGAACTTGCTGCGTATGACAGGTGTAGTTCTTGAAATCCGCCAGCCAACCAGTCGTGGCGGGCGATGGCCGGACTGCGCAGGGCGTCGATGCTGTTCAATCGTCCGGCTACTAACCGAGCACCGAGGGTGGCGAATTGGTCGTCCCAGACATCGAGGGTTGAGTAGAGCGACTCACGGGCTTCCCCTCGTCGGGCAACCGCCGCCGCACTTTTGAGCAACGATGAGCGCTGCCGCAGCACCCGGGAGTAGTCAGCGAGCACCGCGGCATACCGCGGGTAACGCGCGATGAGGAGCTCATCGACGAACCGGCGGCGTTCACCTGGGTCCCCTTTGACAAGTGCGAGGTCCTCAGGACAGAACAACACTGTCCGCAGCAGCCCGAGTACCTCACGGGTGCGGGTAACTTTGTTGCCGTTCACGGTGGCCACCGATGAGCGACTGCCAGATATTGTGAACTCAACCTTCGTGGTGCGGTCTGACTCTGCAGATTCCCTTACCCCGACCTGTACCAGCGCCTGGCTGCAACCGGTTCGTACCAAGGGCGCATCAGTAGCGACGCGATGACTGCCGAGGGTGGCGACGTAGTTGAGTGCCTCGACCAAGTTAGTTTTGCCTTGGCCGTTGCGGCCGAGCAACACAGTGACCCCTGGCTCAAAACTCACAGACATCGACGCCCAGGAGCGAAAGTCCTGGACTGACAGTGCGCTGACGAACACCAGATCAGGTCAAGCGCACGGGCATGAGCAGGTAGCGGTACTCACCCGTCGGCTCGCCATCATGCGAGGCCAACCCTTGAAGCACGGCCGGCTTGGTCGGGTCGTTGAGTCCGAATCCGGTGACGGGCGCATTCACGGCGTTGAGACCGTCGACAAGGTAGTCGGCGTTGAACGCGATGGTCATGCCTTCACCGCGAGTGCGACACTCAAATACATCAGTGGCAGTGGCGTCGGTGTCCGCGCCAGCAGTCACAGTTACTTCATCTTCACTGAAAGTCAGGCGCAACGGCTTGGTCTTGTCCGAGACCAAAGCCACGCGCTTGACAGTTTCGAGGAAACCAGCAGTGTCGACGGTCACGTTGGTCTCGGTGGATGCCGGCAAGATGCTGCGGAATTTGGGGAATTCACCATCCATCAAACGGGTGATGGTGCGGCGGTCATCTCCTTCAAAACCCAGGAGTGCGCCTGCTTCTTTGGCATATGCCAAGTGCACGGCCTCACAACCGACCAGTGCGCGAGCGGTGTCGGACAGGACCTTCGCGGGGATGAGGAACCCAGTCTCATCCAACGGTGTGCTAGGGCTCCAGCCCATGTCACGCATCGCCATCCGGAAGCGGTCAGTTGCTGCGAGCGTCAGGATATTTCCGGCTATCTCCATGCGCACACCTGAGAGCATCGGCATGTTGTCGCTCTTACCAGCAGCTGTGACCACTTGGCTGATGGCCGTGGCAAAGGTGGCACCAGGGACTGTTCCGCAACGGTCCGGCATCTCTAGCAACATCGGATAGTCCGCGGCGTTCATGACTGGAAGTTGGAATACTGCTCGGCCACACACCAGGCGTGCACTGTTCTCAGTTGTTGTGATGACAATCGGCGCTGCTGGTAGTGATCGCGCGATAGTTGCAAATAAGTGACCAGAGACGACAACTGGCGCGGGGTCGTTGATGTCGGCATCGATGTGAATTTGGCTCGACGACTCGTGATCGGAACTGGAAAGCCGTAGTGGTTTGTTGTGGTCGCGGTCGATATCAATGAGGATGCCGGTCAGCACCGGGGTAGTGGCCCGAGAAGGCAGAGTGCGTGACACCCAGTTGACTGCGTCAACGAGGGCGTCGCGCTCGACGCGAATCTCCACAGTGGCTCCCGAGGCTTCTGATGTGTGCTGATAACAGGCGGCATCGTGTCATATCCGTCGGTCATCGGATACGGGCGCACACAGGGCTTGTTGCACGGGCTGGGAAGGTCT
>CAYFKX010000164.1:0-3183 GCA_964343545.1 uncultured Bifidobacteriaceae bacterium
CCTTGGGCGCATCTGTCATGCAGTTCCAACCCCAAGCCAATGTGCGTGTGCTGGCTGATCCAGCTGGGCATCCGTTCTGCCTGTATCTCGGGTGAGGCAGTCCCGGGGTTAAACGTGTGGTGTTCTACCTATCGTGACCATTGGGCTTGTGCTGTTGTCAGGCGAACATCAGAGAGCGCTTTGACAAGCCCATCCAGTAGCCATCAATCACAGTTGTGGGTGCCCGGCCCGGGTCCGCAGCAGCACCGAGAGCGACGAACAACGGTGTGAAGTGTTCTACGGTCGGGTGCGCGTAGGGCATCCCCGGAGCATCGCTGGCATAACGCATCAACGTGTCTACATCGGCAGTGGCCAACGCCTCAGCGGCCCAGAGGTCGAAGTCCACGGACCACCCCGGGGGCACTGCCTCAATGCGCCAGTCCCGTAGGAAAGGCAGACCGTGCGTGAGAAAGCCGGACCCGATGATGAGAACGCCAGATTCGCGCAGAGGGCGAAGTCGGGCACCGAGTCGCACCAGTTGTTCTGGATCGGTTGTAGGAAGCGACATCTGTAGCACTGGGATGTCGGCATCGGGATACATGATCCGCAGCGGAACCCAGGCGCCGTGGTCCAATCCACGGCTAACGTGCTGGTGAATGTTGATGCCGTCGGCGAACAGCGAGGCCACGTCCCGCGCAAGCACCGATGCGTCGGGGGTGTCGTAGCGCATGCGGTAGTACTTGGGGTCAAAGCCACCGAAGTCATAGACCAAGTCCGCATGAGCATGAGTGGCGGACAACCCCACAGGTGCGCTCTCCCAGTGCGCAGACACAATCAAAATCGCGCGCGGGCGTGGCAGTGAACGCGCCAGAGCGGCGAGTTCACTGCTCCACACCGGGTCATCAAGCAGCGGTGGCGCACCATGACCGATGTACAGCGCAGGCATAGAAAGGCTGTTCGCGGGCACATGAACTGTGGACGCTGACGTCAGTATTGGCTCTTGGGCTGAGGGCCTGTCGCTCATATCGCGGTGCGACTACGGGATTGTCGGTGCGATGGTGCCGGTCTTGGCATCAAACTGCCAACCAACAGGCAGGGTGCTGCTCTTGGGTGCCCCCGTCAGGCCAGTAGCTTGCAGTCCGGTCAAGGTGGCGCTCGTGAAGTCCGCGTTCGTGATCGTGGCACCTGTGAGAATTGCGCCCGTCAAGTTGGCCTGCTTGAACACGACCGACGCCAAGTTCGCTCCGCTCATGCTGAGTCCGTGCAGGTCGGCACCCGTGAAATCCGCACCTGACAGATTCGCCTTAGGGCTGACGTAGCAACCACTGACGACACCGCTGGCCGAGGCAACTTCACGCGGTTGCCCGACCAGGCCACAGGCGTTGATGAGTTTCGTGATCGCGCCCGCGAGCGCAGCCCCGGTGACATTGGCTCCAGTCAGCGTGGCGCTCGACAGGTCGGCTCCGGTGAACGTCGCATTCGACAAGTTGGCATTGGAGAGTGTGGCGGAATTCAGGGCTGCGTTGGTCAGATTCGCGCCGCTGAGGTCGATACCAGACATCCGCACCGACTTCAACACAGCGCCGGTGAGGTCCAGCCCAGCGAGCTTGGCATTAATCAACGAGGCGCCGTAGAAGGAGACCCCGCGTAGGTCTTTGCCGCTCACGGCACGCAAGTCAGCATTCGTCAGGTTCGCGCTGGTCATCAAGGCGCCAGTCAGGCGAGCCCCAGTCAGGTCTGAGTCGCTGAGGTCTGCGTCCGTCAGGTTCGCCCCAGGGCCCACGAGATGTCCTTTGGCCAAAATCCACCCCGTTGGCAGTGCGCCAGTCGGCGTGCCAGTGATGGAACCCGACTTCACGGACTTCAGAGTTGAGGCAGTCAAGATTGCGCCGGCGAGATTTGTGTAACTCAGGTCCGCGCCGCTGAGGTTGGCACCCGTCAGGTCCGCGCCGCTGAGGTTGGCACCCGTCAAGTTGACTCCGGTCAGGCGTGAGCCGACGAGTTGCGCACCGGCCAAATTCACCCCTGGCCCGAGCACGTAGCCGTCCACAAACACCTGGCCATTGCGCAACGGGGTCACAGCGTCAGACGTCGTGGTAACTGACTTACTCGGTCCGTTGGACGCCGTGACCGTCACCGTGTAACTGGTGTTCCAGGACAGCCCGGTGATGTCGCACGGGGATTTCACTGCGGTGCAGGTGGCACCGCCAGGGCTGGCGCTGAGGGTGTACGCCGCTGCGCGCTTCATTGGTGTCACCCAGCGCACGGTCAGTTTGCTCACCCCGGGTGTGACGACCAGGTTGGTCACTGGTTCCGGATTTCCGGCTGCGTCGGCCACCTTTGCGTATGTCGCCTTGAACGTGGTGGGTCCGGAGGTGCGTACCTTCGCCGTGCCACGCGGTTTATCTGGCCGATATGTGGACCCGCCAAAACTCACATCTTGAACGGTGATTGTGTAGGTGCCCGCCGCCAGTCCACTGAGGGTGGCAGATTTGCGCAGGATTCGCGAGAAGCCCTTGGTTGCCGTAGGCGACTGCTTCGGGCCAGTGACGGTGGCTTTGGGGACCGCCCCGCCAGGTAGTCCGTGCAAGATGACGACCAAGGAATTCTTTGGTTTGGCCGTCGCTAGTGGCTGGCTTGCCTGTGCTGACGTTGTCGTGGCGGCGAACGCCAACGTTGTGACCAGCAGCGCGATGCGTCGGTGGTACGGCCTGACAGCACCGCGATGAGGGCGCGCAGGTCGGGCTGATCGAGTGCCCGATAGCTGCTGTCGGTAGGCGGCCATGAGAGTCTGACGAAGCCCAGCGTGAGACGGTTTCGTGACCGCGCGGATACGCGCGGGTGGCTTAAGGCTTGGGCTTTCCATGTGTCGCCTCCCACTGCGACAGTTGCTTCTCTAGGGCTCGCATCAACTCCCAGACATGAGTGGGCGGGATGCGTACTCGACTGACCAGAGTGGTGTTGACCTGAGGTCTGCTGACGCCATCCTCACCCACCAGCGGGCGGATTGGCTCAGTGACCGCAAGGAAGTCGATGATGCAGGTCTCCGGGGTGGTCCACACCGACGCGTAGTCGGCGTGGACCCCAGCGACTCGGTCAGCCGGGACGTCCACATTGAGAATCGGCTCAGCCATAACACCATGGTAGTCGCAGGCAGGCGCTGCCCGCGTGGGCGCAAGCATGGGGGCAGCGACCGAGCACAAC
>CAYFKX010000165.1:0-3179 GCA_964343545.1 uncultured Bifidobacteriaceae bacterium
GGTCAGTCAGGCTCCACGCGTTGGCACCTGCTCGTCGTCAACAACACTCGGTCGGCGCGTGCGCGTCACGGTGACCAGCGCGACGTCGTGCTCGAGACGTTGGCCTCACGTGGCTGCGAGCTCACCATGATTACTGCGGACTCCGCAGCGGGGGTGACCGAAGCACTGCGAACGGCGATGGCGAATCCGCACGACGGGGTTGTCTCAATCGGCGGCGACGGCACACTTCACTTGTGCCTGCAGGCCTTAGCTGGCACATCGACTCCGCTGGCGATTGTGCCGATGGGCACTGGAAACGATGTCGCGCATTACCTCGGACTCGTTAAGGGCGAACCGCGCGCCACCGCAGAAGCCATCATTGCCTCACTGGAAAACCCCACGAAGCGGGTGCAGATTGATGTGGCGCGCGTTCGCAATGGACAGGGAGCGAGTCGCTGGTTCCTCACCATCCTGGCCTGCGGTTTTGACACCGTGGTCAACGAGCGCGCCAACCAGATGAAATTTCCCAAGGGCAACTCTCGATATCTCGCATCTGTTCTACGCGAACTCCCGGGACTTGAGCCGTACGACTATGAAGTGACTTTGGACGGTCAGCACTCACCCAAGCCGGGTCTGCTGATGGCCGTTGGGTTGATAACGCGCTACGGCGGTGGTTTCCACATGTGTCCGCACGCGGATGCACAAGATGGCATGTTGTCCTGGACGCACGTGGCCCCCATCGGTCGTGCCCGGGTACTTGCACTACTCGGCCGCGTACTCAAGGGAACCCACCTCGGGCACTCAGCGGTGAGTCATGGCCACGCCCGGACGGTGCACATCACCGTCCCTGGACTTACCGCTTTCGCCGACGGCGAGGTCATGGGAACCTCGCCGCTGGAGGTCGAGTGCGTGCCGCGGGCTTTGACGCTGCTCATCGGTGCCCCGCCCGCCTCTCACTAGCACGTCACCGCTAAACGGACTCCCATGTCACGCGGCGGATTGGATGCGCGTACCCTGTGCCATGCTGCCGGTTCACGCGGTTCGTTGACGAGGCTCCTGCCCGTCCTGCGACCCGGCGCACTGTGAGGAGTAATTCAGTGAAGCGCGAAATCCACCCCACGTACGTCGAGACCAGCGTCACCTGCACCTGCGGCAACACTTTCGTGACCCGCAGCACCTCGAAAGAGGGAAGCATTCACGCTGAAGTCTGCTCGAACTGCCACCCGTTCTACACCGGCAAGCAGAAGATCCTCGACACCGGCGGTCGCGTCGCGAAGTTCGAGAAGCGCTTCGGCAAGAAGGCGTGAGGTGTCAGACCCGCATGGGTCTGACCTCGCACTGAATCATCGTGTTTGAAGGCTGCGCCGACCTCGTCGAAGAGTTCGCTGACATTGAGCGGCAGTTGGCCGATCCAGCAGTGCATGCCACTGCGGACCTCGCGCGCAAGCTCAGCCGCCGACATGCCGAGCTTCGCCCCATAGTCGAGACGTTTGGCCTTTGGCAGCAGTTAGGTCACGACATCGATGCCGCTCTCGAACTCGCTAGCGAGGATTCGGCTTTCAAAGCTGAAGCCGAAGCATCGGCGGCGCAACGCGATGATGTCGCTGATCGGCTGCGCACACTGCTTGTGCCGCGTGATCCACTAGACAGTAACGATGTCCTGCTCGAGGTGAAAGCCGGCGAAGGCGGCGAAGAATCCGCGCTGTTCGCAGGGGAGTTGCTGCGTATGTACCTTCGCTACGCGGAACGTCGGGGCTGGACGGCGCAATTGATGGATCGAGAAGATAGTGATCTCGGCGGAGTCAAGAGCGCGGTGTTATCGGTGCGAGCTAAAGGAGCGCTCACTCCAGACGATGCGCCCTATGCGCGATTGAAATTTGAGGGTGGCGTGCACCGCGTGCAGCGTGTACCTGTCACAGAATCACAAGGTCGCATCCACACCTCGGCAGCCGGGGTGATCGTGTTGCCGGAGGCTGAGGAAGTTGACATCCAAATCTCCCCAGAGGACGTGCGAGTTGACGTTTACCGCTCAAGCGGTCCGGGCGGACAAAGTGTCAATACGACGGACTCAGCGGTTCGCCTGACTCACCTGCCGACCGGGATCGTGGTGACCTGCCAGAACGAGAAGTCACAGTTGCAGAACCGTGAGTCCGCGATGCGCATCCTTCGCGCGCGGCTGCTCGCGCAAGCCCAAGAGGAGGCGGCAGCCGCAGCATCGAGCGCCCGTCGATCTCAGGTGCGTACGGTGGATCGCAGCGAACGCATCCGGACTTACAACTTTCCTGAGAATCGCATCAGTGACCATCGGGTCGGTTTCAAGTCCCACAACCTCGCGGCATTCCTCGATGGGGACATCGACACGTGCGTGCAAGCATGTATTGACGCAGACTTCGCGGAGCGGCTCGCTGACGTCACCGATGCAAAGTGACGGGCGCCATGAGCAGCACCAGGGCCGCAATCGTCGATGCCACGCATCGGTTGACCCACGCGGGCGTTCCTAGCCCAGCAGTCGACGCCGAACTTCTGCTTGCGCACGTGCTCGGAATTCCGCGCGGGAATCTGATTTTGAGCCGCGAGGTGAGCGAAGATCAGCAACGGGCATTCAACGATCTCGTTGAGCAGCGTTGTCGCCGAAAGCCATTGCAGCATTTGACTGGTGAGGCTGGGTTCCGCCGACTGCTGTTGGCAGTCGGGCCAGGCGTCTTCGTGCCGAGGCCTGAAACTGAACTGCTCGTTGAACTTGCCGTGCGCCACGTGAGCGAGCAACCGACTCCGCATACTGCCGTCGACTTGTGTGCAGGTTCCGGAGCGGTGGCACTGAGCATCGCAACGGAAGTGCCGCAGACGCACATGACTGCCGTGGAACTGTCGGCAGACGCAGTGCCCTGGCTGAAGCGCAACGTTCTCGCCCACGCCGCGGCGTTGCACTCAGTGGCAAGCACCATTGAGGTGAAGCAATCGGATGCGCGCTCCATCATCGGTGCAGCTCAGGCTCAACTCGTCACCTGCAATCCACCGTACATACCCGATGCGGCCACCCCGCAAGAACCGGAGGTGGCGCACTACGACCCTCCGCTGGCGTTGTTCGGGGGACCTGACGGACTGGACCTCGTGCGCGAGTTGCGCGATGTGTTCGCAGGGCTGCTCGCCCCAGGCGGGTTACTGCTGGTGGAGCACGCCGATGTTCAGGGAGAGTCGGC
>CAYFKX010000166.1:0-3149 GCA_964343545.1 uncultured Bifidobacteriaceae bacterium
ACATCCAGGACTTCCTCCAGAGTGTCTGCATCTAGCGAACCGAAGCCCTCATCAAACAAGAGCGAATGGAGACGCACTCCTGCAACTTCGGCGGTGCCGTGTATTCCGAGGTTGCCGACGGCGATGCGAGCTTCGTCACGCTAGGCCCAAAGCCGCCTCACTTCAAGACCGACTCGGACGACTCGACAAGTGCCAGCCAGAACAAGCGGGGCACTCGTAGGCGCGCACCTCATCCTTCGGGCGGCGTCCATGCCGCGCACCGGTCTGGCTCAAGATGAACAGAGCAGCGATGCGATCGGGATAGCGGACCTTGCGCCGACACGCGGCGCGGTCGGCCGCGCTGGGCTGCCGTTTCTTCCGCGACTTGACTGGCTGGGCGGGTTTCACCTGCCGAGTCGGTGGTCGTGGAATCGGTCGCTGGCTCTGCACGGTCTCAGGCGCCACTTCCGCTGATTCGCTTTGACTCGCTAATTCGAGTGCCTCCTCTGGTCGGGCAAAACTCGTGCTCAACGGGTCGGGGTGATTGGGCTGTCGGTCACTGTGTGTCACGAGTGTTCTCCTCTCGGGTTTCAGGGCGGGCAGCCTGCACCACCCCTACGACATGGCTCGGCTTCGGTCGAGCAGCACGACCGCCCATTGGTGCCTTAGCCGACACCTTGCGCAGCGGCTTCTCCTCAAGCTTTGGCTCCACAATCCATGGTTGCAGCCATTGCGGCACGCTCAAGCAGTCCAAGATCGCAAATCCGTCGCGAACGGCCTGCCGCAGTGGCGTTGACGACACCCAGCGTGGGACGTCAGCGGCGGGTTCAGCCCAGGCTCGTTCGGCAAGATCACCTGGGCCGACAAACCACCGACTGGTATCAGTTGCTCGGATGACATCGCGCAGAATCCGCGCTGCTAACAGCGCCATGGCTACGGGATCGGCGACCCCCGGGGAGATGATCTTCCCGTAGAGAAACAGCGGCCCGTCTTGCATGTGCGCGAAGTGCATCTTCTCGAGCATCCGCCCGATGGATGTGCCTTCGCGCACTGGATCACGCGGCAGTCCAAACTCAAGGCGCATCGCGCCATGTTCATCCCACTGCCAACGGATGAACGGGTCATGCACGCTACTGTCCCCAGACACCGTGAGTGTGATTCGACCGTAGCCTGGCTGGCTGGCACGAGCACGCGGAGCCGTCGCAGACGCAGCGCCAGTCACAACCTGTTCCCGTGACACCCGCATCAGTGCCTCAATTGCCATGCGGACTTGCTCCGTGGCAACCGCTGACACATGCTTTCTTGCATTGTGAGTCAGTTCGGTGACGATCCCTTCAAGGTGCTCGCTGATTCCCGTCCGATATACGGGGTCCTGCGGCACCCGCTGATGCAGGATCCGCTGCTCAATGGCAACTTCCGCCGGCAGAATGTGAAGCGAGACGGACCTGATCCGGCCTGGTGTGCCACGGAATCGAAGGCGGAGCACATCGTCCACCCGCAACGCACGCGATGCCGCGAAGGACTCAGGGAGCGTGATGTACATACTGCCCCCTTCCCACCAGAAGGTGACCTCGTGGCTCGGCTCGCAGCCATCGGTCGACACAACCGGCAGACCGATCTCCGTCTCCTCGCACATGCCTAGGAGCGCTGCGGCGACTGGGTCGATCTCTAGGCGTCGACTGTCAATGTGGGTCGGCTCGATGTAGACATCCAAGCTGTAGCCATCCCTGAGCGGTACCAGACATTGAACATCCTCAGATGACAGTGACTGCAGCGATGGCGCAAAGTGCCCGTTGGCGATCATCACCCATCCCGCATTGCACACGAAGGGGCGCTGCCAGGCCTCATCTCGTACCTGCTGTTCTGGAACACCAAAGGCAGCTCCGAGTCGCGAGACCAAGTCTTCAATCCTCACTGCAAACTCGCCGTGGACGATCTCATACATCTCGTCAACCAAACCTCGGTACTCGATCACCCCAGGGGTGCGTAGGACGAACCGTCGAGGACCGATGCATGCGAATCGGGCATCGCGGCGCAATGCGTAGCTGATGCAGGGCATAGCCCATCGACGGTTGAGCGCGGTCCAGATCTCCTGGATCGTCATGCTCGTGCAGTTACGCACCAGCACCTCCTCGATCGCTGGCACTGGATCGGCGCCGTCGCAGGGTGTCGGAACCATCTTGATACGAGTGGTCACATGCCCGGGGTGGCTCATCAGCAGCCACCATTCGTGGACTTGCGGGCATCCGGGTCCTCAATGTCATGCATGACGCCCCAGACTCGGTGGAGTGCTGCGAGGTACGCGCCGGCCCGAGTGCGAGCCACCTTGCCCTTGAAGTTGGGGTAGTCGATTGCGTCCACAGCCGTTGTCATCCAGCAAGCGAACTGCTGCTTGGTGACCGTGACGCGGTAGGGGTAGTCAGCGTGCGGAGTCTTGTGAATGCTCACACCTGCCTCTGCCGCCAAACTGATCAAGCTCTGCGCGTCTCTCGCGCGCACCATCAACTGACTGGGCTCGTCACGGTGCTGGACGGCTGAAACAAAGCCAGCCTGGGTCATCGTCCACATGATGCTCACCTCTTTCTCCCGGTCTGTCCGGGCTTTCGTTTGCTTGTCGGGGAATGGAACTTGGGTACTTTGCGGCGTGGCCTCTGCCGTGGGTCGAGTCACCACAAGGGCGACTCGACCCACGGCCGCTCGGCCTCACATGGCCAGAGCGAGCTCGTGCTTCATGTTGAGCGCGCTGGCGTGGAGCAGACTGTGCGTCCCCGTGCGGCGCACGCCGCGCAAGTCGATGACGTCATCGGCAGCGCGCCAGTGTGTGACCGAGCCGAGTGCGTCGTGCACAGCGGCCGCCATGGACTGACTGCCCTGTGCACTCAACATGCACTGCGCCGCGAAGTCTCTGGCGGATTGGCCCCGTGTGGGCCTCACGGTGGGCAGGCTGTATGCGTCGACCAGCGCAGCGGTCAAGATCGGCAGCAGCTCGCTGCGGCAGGCTGCGACAGTCCCGAACAGGTCGAGCGAGACTGGCACCCCGGCGATGCCAATGATGACGCCACGCTGACCGGGCAGGGTCTTCGTCGCGTAGTCCTGAAGTCGATGGAGTACCTCGGCCTCGAGTGCGTTCGCCTGTGGATTTCCTGCACTGCCAGTAGAAGTCGCTGACG
>CAYFKX010000167.1:0-3122 GCA_964343545.1 uncultured Bifidobacteriaceae bacterium
CGCACCGCGCGCGCGGTGCGACCCATGCGCCCAATCACGCGACCCATGTCATCGGGGTGTACGTGGACTAGCAAGGTCGTTCCGCGACGCGGGTTCGAGGAGGTACGCACCGAGACGTCGTCCGGGTGGTCGACGATGCCCATCACGATGTGAGCGGCTGCTTCTTCGAGCAGGCTCACGACTCGGTGGTCTCTTCAGCAGCAGGGGCTTCGTCCGCGGCGGACTCAGCCGGAGCTTCAGCAGCCGGAGCTTCGTCAGCGGCGGCCTCAGCAGCGGGAGCCTCTTCAGCGGCCGGCGCTTCGTCAGCCGCAGGAGCCTCGTCAGCGACGGTCTCAGTGGTCGCATCCGTGGCAGCCTCGGCTGCTTCCGCATCCTCCGCGGCCTTCGCGGCCTTCTTCTTCGGAGTCACTGCGGACGGCAGCGGTTCGTCGCCTGCGGACTTAACTGCGGCCTCGAACAGAGCGCGCTTGTCGGCCTTCGGCTCGGCAACGCGAAGCGTTCCTTCAGCACCTGGCAACCCCTTGAACTTTTGCCAATCGCCTGTCACGCGGAAGATGGCGGCAACGGCCTCGGTCGGCTGAGCGCCGACGCCGAGCCAGTACTGAGCACGCTCACTGTTCACGCGGATGAGGCTGGGCTCTTCCTTCGGGTGGTAGATGCCAATCTCCTCAATGGCACGACCGTTGCGGGCGGTGCGGGAGTCGGCAATGACGATGCGGTACTGCGGGTTGCGCGTCTTGCCCAGACGCTTCAACTTAATTTTGACGGCCACGGTGGCGTAGTACTCCTGTCGAATCAAACGAGGGTCATGCTGCGCTCGCCGTGGGGCAGCGAGTCCAAACCAATGGTGGTCCGGCAGCCTCAAGCCGATGAGAGGGCGGCTTGCGGATGCTGACGCGGGCGCAAGTATGCCAGCGCCCCCCGCCGGGGTCGTGGCTGCCCTGAACTGACCACAGAACCACGCGCACACCCACCTCGGCCGCGACTTCAGCGGAACTTGGAGAAGTCCGGTCCGTCGGTGCTCGCAGCAGTGTCTGAGTCGGGTTCGCCTCGTTCGGCGGCCGCCCGCTTGGCGGGATTGCCACTCTTACGCGCGCCCTTGCCCGACTTGGACTGTTTGCCCTTGGCTGGGCGGGCTCCCCCCACTGCAGGCAAACCGCCAGGTCCAGGCAGACCACCGAGACCCGCAGGCAGTCCGGCGGGCAGCCCAGCGCCACCTGGCAGCTTGGGCATGCCCCTGCCCATGCCTTTGCCGCCTGCCATCTGCTTCATCATCTGCGCAGCCGCGGCGAATCGCTTGACCAGCGCATTCACTTCAGCCACTGATGTGCCAGAGCCGTTGGCGATCCGCGCGCGACGTCGGCCGTCGAGCACCTTGGGGTCCTGACGCTCCCCCGGCGTCATTGATCTGATGATGGCCTCGATACGCACCAACTCGCGGTCGTCGAAATCCTCGAGCTGGTCTTTGACCTGGCCCATGCCAGGCAGCATGGAGAAGACCTTGCTGAGTGGTCCCATCTTCTTCAACGACTGCATCTGCTCGAGGAAGTCCTCGAGCGTGAATGCTTCGCCGCTGCTGACCTTTGCCGCGAGCTTGGCCTGTGCCTGCTCGTCGAAGGCGCGCTCGGTCTGCTCGATGAGCGTGAGCACATCCCCCATGTCCAGGATGCGACCTGCAAGGCGGTCTGGGTGGAACACCTCGAACTCGGAAACCTTCTCGCCGACCGACGCGAACAGCACAGGCTTGCCCGTAACACCGACCACCGAGAGCGCAGCGCCGCCGCGGGCATCGCCGTCGAGCTTCGTCAGGACGACTCCGTCGATGCCGATGGCCTCATTGAAAGCCGATGCGGTGTTCACGGCGTCTTGGCCGGTCATCGCGTCGATGACGAGCAACACCTCATCTGGGGCGCTGACGTCGCGTACTCGGGCCAGCTGCGCCATCAAGTCGGCGTCGATTGCCAACCGACCGGCGGTGTCGATGATGACGATGTCGTGCAGGGCGCGACGTGCTGTCTCAAGGCTGTCGCGCGCGACGAGAACCGGGTCGCCGACGCCGTTGCCCGGCTCTGGCGCGAACACCGCTACGCCTGCAGCGGCCCCGACAGTGCGCAGTTGGTCCACTGCATTCGGCCGCTGCAGGTCAGCCGCGACGAGCAGGGGCGTGTGCCCTTGGTCGGCAAGGTGACGCGCGAGCTTGCCCGCCAGTGTGGTCTTACCCGCACCCTGCAGACCCGCGAGCAGGATGACCGTCGGGGGTTGCTTTGCCAGTCGCAAGCGGCGCGCGTTGCCGCCGAGGGTGCGCACGAGTTCGTCGTGCACGATTTTGACCACATGCTGCGCTGGGTTCAGCGCTGCGCCAACTGAGGACTCAAGCGCCTGCTGCTTCACCCGCTCGCAGAACTCACGGACCACCGGCAGCGCGACATCGGCATCAAGCAGTGCCAGCCGAATGTCACGGACTGCGGCATCGATATCCGCCTCAGAGATCCGTCCCTTGCCGCGCAGCCCCTTCAGGGCCGCGCCGAGGCGCTCTGAGAGTTGACCGAACACACCTGCAGGTTAGTCGTGATGACCGAACATGGAGTGCTCACGGTCCTCAACCGGGTTGTCCACCACGTCCGGCACCGGAACTTGACGCGCGTACGCGATCTCGCCGTGCTCCACCAAGTCGATGCCCTCGACCTCGTCCGCCGCTGAGATACGGAAGCCGATGGTCTTGTCGATGAGCATCGCCAGCAGCAGGGTGACGACGAATGAGAACAGCGCCACTGCGACAGAGCCCAGCGCCTGCTTGCCTAGCAGCGACCAACCGCCACCAGCGAACACTCCATCGATGCCCAGGGAATTCACCTTGGTCGTGGCGAAGAAGCCGATGAGAAGGCAACCGACCAAACCGCCGACGAGGTGCACACCCACCACGTCGAGTGAGTCGTCGAAACCGAACCGGTTCTTCCAGGTGACCGCAACGGCGCACACTGCGCCGGCGACCAACCCGATAACTACTGCAGCCCAGGGGGCGACGAAAGCACACGCAGGCGTGATGGCGACCAGGCCGGCCACGGCACCTGACGCCGCACCGACTCCCGTGACGTGCCCATCACGGATGCGCTCGACCAGCA
>CAYFKX010000168.1:0-3109 GCA_964343545.1 uncultured Bifidobacteriaceae bacterium
GGTGAGCACAGTGTTGTCTGTCTTGTTGGCGGCAATCGCCGCGACCTCAGTATCAGTAGCAAGCGTATCGACCAAGTTGCTGAAACTTCCGGTGGTCAGGTCTGCATCGAAGGATGCTGTGACATCTTGCTGAATCAGTTGGTACGCGGCTTCAATCACATTGTCGCCCAGATTCTTCAAGCCTTGGCATGCCATCTCTGCCCAGAAGGCGCCCGAGGCGACGTTGTTCGCGATTTCCGGACAGCCATACGTGTCTGGTCCATAAACAAAGTCCAACGCGCCCAGCCGGTCGATGGTCGTGGCTAGCGCCGACATTGCCAAATCGACCCGCTCCTGCGACGAAATGACGGCAGACATTTGAGCAGTCTCCACCGCAGTAGTGAGATAGGCGAGATCCACCTTGCCGGAAAGTTGGTCGTTGATGTCAGCAAGCGCCGTTGCGGATTCCTGGTCGGTCGTCAACGTGGCGAAGAGGGCGTCCCAGGAGCCAGTGTCCGGGTCTCCATCAAGTGAGTCCGCCAAATCCTGCCCGACCACACGTTTGGCCTCGTTGATTGAAGTCTGTGCTACGTTCATCAAACTCGAGCAAGCATCCGCGAGCCACTGGTAGTAGCCGACATCGCCGTGGATAAAGGCACACACACTTGTGCCGTGTCCAGGAACTCCGAGCCCTTCGTCGGTCATCCCGTTCAAGTATCTGAAGGTGAAGTTCAGTTGGCGACGCGTATCGGCGATTGAGGACTCCAGTTGAGATTGCAGGTCTGTCAACTGCGAGGTGTCCGCCTTCGTCGTTTGCAGGAACGTTGCCAGGTCTTGCACACTCGCCAAGCTGGCCTTTGACGATACTTGCTGGAACAAGTCGCCATAAAGGTTCTGAACCACAGTGAGATCGGCCTTGTCACTGGTTAGCCGGTTCACGGAATCCTTCACCTGATCCAACTGCCACGTGAAGACCAGCCCTTGCATTTGCACGCCCAGCATGCCCACGGCTGACTGCACTTGGCTCAGTTCGTCCTTGGTCGCGAAGGATTGGGTCAGTTCACCCACTTGGGAGTTGAGCTGCGAGGAGGTCACATACTCAGCGTCGGCCAGGGCGGCATTGAGTGCAGCTGTGACTTCCGTGTCGGTGGCCAAGGTGCCGAACAGATTGGTCATTGCGGAGCCGTTGAGCCACTGCGGCTCGGTTCCGTTGTTTCCGTCCAGTGTCGCCGCGAGGTTCTGCTCCAGGACGCGCTCGGCCTTGTTGGCGGTTCCCTGGGAGAGCATCGACAAGCCCCAGCACACCGCGTCTGGACCGAAACTATCGAGGCCTTTGCGATACTGATTCAGACTCGGGCAGGACGGGAAGTCCCCGCTGGAACTAATTCCGACATCCATGGCCGCCATGCCGAGAGCTTCGATTTCTCGACGGGCTCGTGAACTGAGGTCCCACAGCTCGTCCATGCTGGCCTTCGATGCCAATTTGGCTTCGAGCGCGGCCGAGTCGAAAGGCTGGATGCCTGACATCTGAGATTGCAGCGCTGCAACTTCGGCACTCAGGTCAAGGCCATCGAGGCCGTCTCGACCGTCTCGCCCATCCAGACCATCGCGGCCGTCGATGCCGTCTCGACCGTTCACGCCGTCTCGACCGTTCACGCCGTCTCGACCCGCAGCACCAGCGGCGCCTGAGGGGCCAGCGGGACCTTGGACACCTGCTGGTCCTTGAGCCCCCGTCGGCAGGACGAACGCGATTTCCCGGCGCTTACACTCGCCAGCACCCGGGATGCGCATGTACCCCGCAGGGCTGATGCACACGAGTGTCTCGCTGCCAGAGTTGTCGTTGGCGGCGGCACCTGCGGTCACAGTGAGTGCGGCGCTGGTCAGCGCAAGCAGGATGAGGCGGTTCTTGGTCATGGCGTTCCCCTTTGTCCCGGGATTGTGAACGCCATGGAGTATGCCCCCGTTTACCTGCGATGACTAGTAGCCACGCAGGTGGGGATGCTCACCTGCTGTCGTGGCCGCTGTCTGCAGAGTCTGCCTTGTCGTGCGGTGCGCGCACGGTTCCCGCATGTGCTTTCGCCGAGGGGTCCTTGGCGGACTTCATCAGGCTGGCCACGGTCGCGACGATCAGAATCGATGCAATCGTCAGCAAGCTGATGTTGGTCTCCAATTTGAAGCCCCAGGACAGATCGGCCTCATAGCCGTAGAGGAAGACCAGTTTGATGCCGATGAAGATGAGGATGATGGCTAAAGCGATAGACAGGTACACCAGTTTGTCCAGCAAACCCTTGAGTAGGAAGTACAACGCGCGCAGTCCGAGGAGTGCGAACGCGTTTGCCGCGAATACCAGGAACGGCTGCTGGGTGACTCCGAAAGTCGCCGGGATGGAGTCCAGGGCGAACAGCAAGTCGGTGGCCGCAATCGCGACCATGACCAACAAAATGGGGGTGGCGTAGCGCTTGCCGTTCTCGCGGATGAACATCGCAGCACCGTTGTACTTCTCGGTCACGGGCATGACCCGTCGAACGGCGCGGACCATCACGTTCTCTGACGGATCCGGGTCCTGGTTCCAGTGGCGCAGCAGCCCGATTCCAGTCCAGATGAGGATGGCGCCGAAGATCACGAACGAGAAGGCGAACGCGTGCAGTGCTGCCGCTCCGATGGCGATGAAGATTCCGCGAAGGACCATCGCCAACAGCACGCCAACGAGCAAGATTCGTTGGTGGAAGATACTCGGCACTGCAAACTGAGTGAGGATGATGGCAAAGACGAACAAGTTGTCCACTGACAACGAGAGTTCAACCAGGTAGGCGGCGTAGAACTCACTGCCAAACTGCGAGCCGAATGACTGCCACACCCAGACCCCAAAGCCGATTGCGACACTGATGAAGAACACCGACCACAGTGCAGCCTCACGGAACTTCACCTCGTGCGGCTTGCGACTGCTGGTGAGCAGATCGATTGCCAGCAACACGAGCACCAACCCGATGGCAAATGCCCAAGTGCCGGTGGTGACGGACATGGTGGAACTTGCAGTGGAAGCAGCGGGGAACATGTCCAGAATCTATGGCATATCTGAAGGTGAAGCACCTCGGCAGGCGAGCTTCCTGCGGTGCGCTGAGGGGGAGGG
>CAYFKX010000169.1:0-3105 GCA_964343545.1 uncultured Bifidobacteriaceae bacterium
GGTCAGGGAATCACAGTCCAGCAAGTGGCAGGACTACTTCACTCACTCCGTCTGCGGTCAACCTCACCGGCACACCCCAGTCCTGCTGGTGCACATGGCACGCGGGGAACTCCGCAGCGCCGGGTGCATCGGGGTCGTCACATGATGCGGCACGCGCGGCGACATGGAGCACTCCCTCGCTGACGCCGGTCACCGACGGATCGGCGAACTCGATCGTGCGCTGCAACTCCTCACCCGGACCGGCCCCGGCCACAAGCAGCTCCGGCGGGGTCGACGACACCACGAGGTAGGTGCTCGGGCCGTACCGATCATCGAGCTTCTGCCCCTGCGGCGGTGTGAACGGCACCCGTACCTGCGCCGTGCCCGCGGCAACATCGAGCGCCGGCCGCTGGGTGCGGTAGGACGCCGATGCAACTTTGGTCGCAGATTCCGGCAGTGGCATGAATGTGAGGCGATGTGCGGCGGACTCCACCACCAACAGCACGAAGCCACGCTGTTCATCTGGCACCACCACGACATCACTGGGCTCAGCTAGGCCAGTCGCCAGCGTGCTCACAACACCCGAAGCGGGGTCATACCTGCGCACCGCGCCGTTGTAGGTGTCCGCGATGGCGATGGTGCTGTCCGGCAGCACCGCAACACCGAGCGGATGCTGCAAGAGCGCATCGCGCGCATCGCCGTCGACATGACCGAAGTCGAACAAGCCGCGGCCGATATCACTGACGACAAGCCCGTTGCGGATGTGGCGTAGCGATGAGGTCTCTGAGTCAGCCATCCAAATCGTGCCGGCATCATCGACTGCCAGCCCGGAAGTCTGTGCGAACCAGGCTTTGTCCACATCGCCGTCGACCAAGCCTTCGTTTGTCGTCCCTGCGAAGACTGCGACTGTGCCGGTCGCCGGGTCGAAGGCCCACAGTTGGTGGATTCCTGCCATCGCGATGATGGCGCGCTCATGTGCGGACGACCACACCACATCCCACGGGCTACTCAACGGGGTACGCGCATCGGCACGCTCGGTGGTCGTCGGCAAGGCATCACCTTGCATCCACTGTGCGCCGGTGCCGGCGACAGTCGTCACCGTTCCCTGTGCGAGGTTGACACCTCGTAGGCAGTGGTTGACCGTGTCGGCGACGACGAGGTCGTAGCCGCAAACTTCCGCAACAGTGTTGGGCAGCAAGGTGAATCCACTGGGCTCGCTGAATCGCGCATCAGCCGCGCTGCCGTCGCGCAAGCCCCGCGTGCCGTCGCCGATAGTTCGCCGGACCTGCTGACCGCTGGCATCCATCACCACCAGGCGGTGGTTCTTGGCATCCGCGACCAGGATGTCGCCGTCAGGCAGCCGCAGTGCCTTCGACGGGAACCGCAAGTCGGTGGTCGGCGCTGGCGGAGGAACATACGGTCCGTCGCCGCGATGCAAAGTGCCTGTCGCCTCGTGCTCGACAACCAACTGCTCCACGAGTGTGCGAATCGCGTGCCCGTGACCTTCGCCGGAGAACTGCCCGACCACATAGCCCTGCGGATCGATGACAACCAGCGTTGGCCACGCGCGCACCGCATACGACTGCCAGGTCACAAGGTCTGGGTCGTCGAGCACTGGGTGGTGCACTTCGTACCGCTCAACCGCCGCGATGAGGGCGTCGTGGTCGGCCTCATGCACGAACTTCGGGCTGTGCACGCCGATGGTCACCAGACAGTCGGCGAAATCGTGCTCAATCGGTCGCAGTTCGTCGAGCACATGCAGGCAGTTGATGCAGCAGAAGGTCCAGAAGTCCAGGATGACGATCTTGCCGCGCAGGTCGTTGATACCCAGAGACTTGCCGCCGGTGTTCAACCAGCCCTGCCTGCCCACCAACTCAGGGGCGCGCACCTTCGCCGTCATGGCGCGTAAGCGTAAGAGCGCGAGCCGTGCGGCGCTCGGTCGAGCCGCAGGAGGCGGGGCGACAGATTGTGCGGAACACCGTTGGAAGATCACAAGGTGGAGGGTCAGCAGATGCAGGACAGCAGGTGGGACGACACAGGGACGACTAGTTGAATAGTCGAGCCGCACTAGGTCAGCAACATGGCTTGCGGTCGGCTAGCCAGCCGAACTTGTCGCGCCACTGTGCGACCTGGGCGAGGTCGATGTCGGCGTACACAACTTCTTCGCGGGCTGATGACGCCTCAACCAACACCTCTCCGCGCGGGCTGATGACGGCGGAGTACCCGCCCATCTGCACACCATTGTGCGTGCCAACGCAGTTCACGCCGAGCACCCACGCTTGGTTCTCGATAGCACGAGCGCGCAGCAGCGTCCGCCAGTGCTCAACGCGTACTTGCGGCCAACCAGCAACAACCACATACGACTGCACGCCACGGTCGACCAGCGACCTAAACAACTCCGGGAAGCGCAGCTCGTAGCACGTGGTGATGCCAGTGAGCCCGAGTGGCGTGTCCAGCGCTAACTTCTCATCGCCTGCGGCCAGCACCGCGGCTTCACCTTCATCGCCGCCCCAGAGATACTGCTTGCGGTAGCGCGCAGTGACTTCTCCGTCAGCATCCACGATGACAGCGGTGTTGAAACGTCGTCCGTCCTCGGTGACTTCCACGGCGCTGCCCGCGTGCAGCCATACGCCGGCACTACGGGCCAGCCCTGACGCGAAATCCTCGAAACTACGCAGATCTGCGGCATCAGGGGAACTCATGTACTCGGTGTTGAACGCGCCCATCGGCCACAGTTCGGGCAACAACACGCATGTTGCGCCAGCGGCGGCGGCTTCGCGCACCACGTCGATGATTCGTTGCTCGCGATCAGCGCGCGTCTGGGTGTCGCTGACTTCGAGTTGGACGAGTGCAACCTTCACGCTCATGCTGAAGTCCCCATTCTTGTGACGACAGTGGAACTCGCGGAGTCAAAGTGCGATGAAGCTACTGGCCCCCGACCCAGCCGACAACAGACTGCCGCGCACATCGTCATTCGCACATCGTCCTTACCTTGGCAAGGACGCGTCATCACAGACTCGGAGCTGCAAGGAAGTCTGCGACGGACTTCAAGGCCTTCGAGCCCGCCTCGCCGTCCATGATGCGGTGGTCGAACGACATCGCTAGCGTCGCGATGTCGCGTACCTC
>CAYFKX010000170.1:0-3092 GCA_964343545.1 uncultured Bifidobacteriaceae bacterium
CCGAACATCGCCGACACCCTTGCATTCCTGCTGCGCAAGGAGGGTTTCGAGGTTGGCACAGCGGTCGATGGCGTCACGGGACTGGCATCGTTCGAGCGCGAAGGTGCCGACATCGTCCTGTTGGACCTGATGTTGCCTGGGATGTCGGGATCGGACGTCTGTCGGGCGATTCGCGAGAAGTCCAATGTCCCCATCATCATGGTCACTGCCAAGGACGATGAAATCGACAAGGTCGTCGGTCTAGAAATCGGCGCTGATGATTACGTCACCAAGCCTTATGCATCCCGTGAACTTATCGCGCGCATCCGTGCGGTGCTGCGACGCCAGAGCACAGCGGAGGAAACCACCTCGTCGGTGCTTGAAGTCGGGCCGATCCGGATGGATGTAGAACGTCATTCTGTGACTGTCGATACGAAAGCAGTGCCCCTGCCGCTCAAAGAGTTCGAGTTACTTGAGCTGCTCATGCGCAATGCCGGCCGGGTGCTCACCCGAGGCCAGCTCATCGACCGCATCTGGGGTTCCAACTACGTCGGTGACGGCAAGACACTGGATGTGCACATCAAGCGCATCCGCTCAAAGATCGAGCCAGATCCGGCTGCACCTGTGTACCTGGTGACGGTGCGCGGCCTGGGTTACCGCTTGGAATTCCCGAGCTAGGTCAGAAGGGCTTCGCACTACTTGACGCGGACGCCTTGCCAGTAGCCCTCGGGCGCGCGGACGAGCAGCTGCGCGGCGACAGGTCCGTTGGTGCCGAACTCGAAGCTCACGGGCACAAATGCACTCGGCAGAGTTGCTAATCCCGTACCGAAGATGTGCTCGCCAGCGTCGCTGTGACCGACCTGGACGGTGCCACCCGCGGGGATGGTGATGTCAGTTGGCAGCAGCGAGTCACCAACAATCACAGCTGTTAGGCGTTCGTCCTGATTCGTCTTGTTCACCAGCGTCGCAATAACCGAGAAGTTGCCGTCTTCGGCCACGATGAGTGCTCCGCGGACCCCGGCTTGCCCATTGTCGGTGTTTTTCTCGACACCGTCGCCCGTGGCGCCTTGAGTGGATTGCACGTAGGTGGCAGCGCTGTTGCCCTGCCAGCAGCCGGCAAAAGCGGCTGTCGTGGCGAGGACAACTGCTGCGATAGCTGTTCGAAAAACTCGGTTCGCGCGCATGGTCACGGTCAGGCAGTGTAGGGGCTCGCCTGAATTCGCCACGGAGCCCCGTGGTAGCCTTTGCCACGGTTTGAAAGGGGAAAGTAGGAATGGGTTTTAAGGTCGGAGAGACCGTTGTTTACCCCCACCACGGTGCCGCCAGAGTTGAGGCTATCGAGACCCGCATCATCCGCGGGGAAGAGAAGCAGTATCTGGTTCTCAAGGTTACCCAAGGCGATCTGAAGAACGAATTGACCGTCCGGGTCCCCGTCGATGCAGTCGAGGACCTAGGCGTGCGCGATGTCGTCAGCCGTGAGGGCCTGGAGAAGGTGTACAACGTCCTACGTCAGCCCTACACCGAAGAGCCCACCAACTGGTCGCGCCGTTACAAGGCGAATGTTGAGAAGTTGGCCAGTGGCGATGTCATCAAGGTCGCCGAGGTCGTTCGCGATCTGTGGCGCCGAGACAAGGACCGCGGGTTGTCCGCGGGCGAGAAGCGCCTGCTGTCCAAGGCCAAGAGCATCCTCATCTCCGAGGTCAAGCTGGCCGAGCGCACGAATGCTGACCAGGCGGAAGCCATCCTCGATGAGGTCCTGGCTTCCTAACAGGCGGTCAATCGTCATCGGCGTGGCGTGCACCTAGGTTTGGACGCGCGACTCGACAGAGCAAGCCGGCCCAGCAACACGTCCGAGTGATGAAGCCAAGTTCTAAGCAGGGGTAGGCAATGTCCCGCATCGCAGTCATCATCACCGCGGCTGGTTCCGGCACTCGACTGGGTGCCGACATTCCTAAAGCCTTCGTCCACGTCGCCGGCATTCCCATGGTTGTTCGGGCGGCGCTTTTGTTCACGGATATGCAGCTGGTTGTCACAGCGCCCGCTGGCTACGAAGACGATATGCGTTCCCTGCTTGCGCAAGTGGGCATAGACGCAACTGTCGTCGCTGGCGGCGCCAGCCGAGCCGAGTCGGTGCTCGCCGGTGTGCGGGCGCTTGGCGAAACCGTCGACACAGTGCTTGTTCACGATGCTGCACGCTGCTTTACGCCGTTCCCCGTGGTCGCTGCCGTGCGCCTGGCCGCGCTTACAGGAATGTCTGTGGTGCCGGTCATTCCAGTGACGGACAGTGTGCGACTCCGCGACGGTAACTTCCTCGGAGATGTGGTCAATCGCGACTCACTCGTGGCGCTACAGACGCCGCAAGGGTTCAATCGCGCGGTGCTGCAGCGTGCATTCGATGCGGCAATCGAGCGGGGTGACCTTGCAGATGCAACTGATGAATCGAGCCTGGTGAGTGCGATTGGCGAACCTGTGCGCCAAGTCGAGGGAGATCCATCGAACATAAAAATAACGACCGCTGAGGATTTGCACTCTGCACATCAGAAGTTGGTTGGCGCATCCAGCGTCGGTGTTGGAGTCGACGCCCACCGCTTTGATGCTGACTCGGTGGGACCATTGGCGCTGGCAGGGTTGCTGTGGCAGGGCGTACCCGCGCTGGCAGGTCACTCAGATGGGGATGTCGCCTGCCATGCCCTATGCGATGCGTTGTTTTCGGCTGCGCATCTTGGGGATTTGGGATCGCAGTTCGGCGTGGATCATCCGCAGTGGGCTGGTGCCAGCGGCCAGGTGTTGCTAACGGAGGCCGTGAAACGCGTGAGAACAGCCGGCTTTGAGCCGGTTTCAGCAAGCGTGCAGATCATCGGTAACGCTCCCAAAATTGGCCCGCGCCGACACGAGGCCGAGGATGTGCTGTCGGCAATTATCGGAGTAACAGTGGCGCTTACAGCCACGACTACCGACGGCATGGGGCTGACGGGCCAGGGCGAAGGTTTGGCGGCGGTGGCGTCTGCGACCGTGCGCCGCCGCGAGCAGTAGAGCATGGAGCGTGGGACAGTTCACCCAGAGATTCACCGCAGCAATGGCCCAGGCTGAAGGAGGACGGCTGTGACTTTGTC
>CAYFKX010000171.1:0-3079 GCA_964343545.1 uncultured Bifidobacteriaceae bacterium
ACTTGACCCGGATGCTGTCCGATACCTTCGTCAGCGACTGACGCTTACTACCGCCGAGCCGTATCGCGACCGCGATCTTCTTGCCCTTATCAACCTTCGTCAGCGTGTACTCAGACTTGGTCGCACCCTTAATCGGCGTACCGTTGCGCAGCCACTGGTACGTAATGGTTGATGGCTTGGGGGACCAACCAGCACCACTTGCCTTGAGCTTTTTCCCAACCGTGGCCTTGCCAGAAACTCGTGGCTTGCTTGACCAGGTGAAACCTTGAACAGCCACTGACGCAGTGGCCTCGGACTGGTTGAAACGCCAGAAGTTGCCGGGAATGAACACGGCGCGAAGTGCATGTGCGCCAGGCTTGACCGGCTTGGTCAACGAGGCTTTGCCATCGGTGACTGGGGCTGATCCCAGTTTCTTTGTGCCGTCGTAGAAGTCAAAACCGCCCTTGATTGTGCCGCTGGTGAGATCCGCAGCGGTCGCGGTCAAAAGCAGGCGCGTGGAGTCTTTAGACAACTTGGCGGTCAATGTCGAGGTGGTGTCGGCCCCGATGTCCTTGCCAAGGTCGTACGACACATTGCACGGTTTGCCCCCGACGATGGACAAGTTGACCGTGCTGCTGTCAGAACCGGCTGTGGCACATGCGGCAAGTGGAGTGTTCACGGTGCCGGGCAGCGTTACCTTGCCCGTCACGGTCATCATGGACATGTCAAGGCCGTCTTCCTCGCTGCTGCTCGAGGGCGGAGACATGCTCACCGTGACGGTTCGTCCGACGCGGGTGATACCAAGGCCGAGCGAGTCGCTCTGCATCATCTCGTCGAACTGCGGATCGTTCAGGCTTCCTGAGATGGAGCACCCGTATTTGTGGGTCGCGCTGTCACTGGTGTCGGTGCATGTCATGCCGGTGGGCAACTGGTTGCCTGATTCCGGATTGTTGATGTCTTGCAGCATCTGAGTCCAAAGCGGCGTAGTCATCTCGCTCTTCGGCATCGACACTGCGAACTCAGATGCGAACGTGCCATCCTCGCCGACAGTGACTGAGGTGGACACAGCGCAACCGCTGAGCAGCAGTGCTGCGGCAGCGAGCGACGTCTTCTTCACGGGGAACTCTCCACTTCGGGCGGGGAACGGGTCAGTTGCTACCACGACAAGCCAATGGCAGAAACTGACGGCATCGAAGAATCTCAGGCTAGTAACGCACCGCGCAGGTGTCAACGAGAACGCACCTGCGTCGGCTGCTTCCCCGCTTGCCTTCGTGTGAAACGCGATGTCCGGTGCTTTACGCCCCAGGCGTGGTCAACGTGCAAGTACTTGAACGCTGAACCGGCGGGTACGAACCGACTTGCCTACTGTCACCGTGGCAGTGAGGACCACCTGTTGCGGCGCTTGCGGGCGCACGAACTTTCCCTTGCTGCTGATGACTCGCGGGTGGCTCGACTTCCACGCTACCCGCGCACCCCAATCCCAGGAGCTGTCGAGCGTGAGGTTGCCGGTCACTGACTGCGCTGAGTCGCCATCGGCGTAGCCGATCGCCAACGTTTTTGCCGCCATGGTTGCGCGGTCAGCGTTGCTGAGGAACAGCCAGTCGAAGGCGGTGGGGAACATCTCCGTCCAGAAGCCCTCGCTGTGTTGGGCGACTTCCCAGACATACGAGGTGATCAACTGCGTTGGGTAGCCCGATGATCGCAGTTGCTTGACCAATGTCGGCAAGTAGCGCGCGATTGCGTTCTCACTTGTTGCACCGGAACCCGCACCGCCGCTATAGAGGTAGAGCCGCGGTGCCGCATCCTTGACGCGAAAATCGCGGGCTTTGAGCAGGCGTTGGATGTGCGTGCGGTCATAGAAAGGGAATGACGGGGAGAACGCAAGCACCTTGCCGAAGATGCGCGGGTAGCGCAGCCCCGCGTAGAACGAGATGATGCCTCCCATTGAAGAGCCACCGATGCCCGTGCTCGCTCTGCCAGGCTTGGTGTTGTAGTTGGCGTCAACATACGGCTTCACGGTCTTTGCGATGAAGTCGATGTACTTGTCGCCGCTTGGGTTCGGCATCGGCGCGCCAGGCAGCCGTGGCCATGGCGGTGAGAGTTCGTTGAGTCGGTCTTGGCTGTTGTCGATGCCAACGACGATGGCTCCGTTGTAGCCGGAGCTGATCAAGTCGGAGATGGACTCATCGACATGCCACTCACCGGCGAAACTCGTCGCGGCATCGAAGAGATTCTGCGCATCGTGCATATACAGAACGGGGTAGCGCCGAGAGGCGTCCCTGGCGTCGTAATCCGCGGGAGTCCAGATGCGGATAGTGCGTTCACGGCCATCGGGGTACTGCGGCATCTTCATCGTCACCAGGTCAAGGTTTCCCACGACCGTACCTGTGCTGGCATGTGCAGCACTGGTGTGACTCGTTGATGTGCCCACGGCGGTCACGATAGTCAGCAGCACCAAGGCACCAACCACACCGTGACCGCGCTGACGCTGCATGAGCACATTGTGGTGGTCAGTTGCCGATCAGTTCAGTGCCTGCTCCAGGTCAGCAATCAAATCCTTTGGAGACTCAAGACCGATGGACAGCCGCAACACCCCTTGCCCAGGCTTAGCGGCAGCTGCAACTGGACGATGTGTGAGTGCTGCGGGGTGCTGGATGAGTGAGTCGACACCGCCGAGGGAGACCGCGTGGATGAACAGTCGCACGCGGGAGCACAGTCGCGACGCTGCCTCGAACCCACCGACGACGTCAATGGACACCATCGCCGCGCCGCCATGCATCTGTCGACCAAGCACACCCTCGGGGTCGCGGCCGGGCAACTCCGGATAGAAGGTCGTCGCGACCTTGGGATGCTGGCTCAGCCACAGCGCGACAGCACGCGCGTGCCCTTGCTGGTGCTCAACGCGAATGGGCAAAGTCGGCAGCCCCCGGTGCAACAAGTAGGCCGACCACGGGTCGAGCAGCCCGCCGGTTATTGCCCGAATCCGGCGCAGTGCCTCGGCATGCTCGCGGGTGCTGATGACGATGCCGCCCATCGCATCACCATGCCCACCGATGTACTTCGTGGCGCTGTGCACACTGAATGTGGCGCCATGTGAGAT
>CAYFKX010000172.1:0-1252 GCA_964343545.1 uncultured Bifidobacteriaceae bacterium
TCACCGGCACCCCGGTCACCGGATCGACCACTGACACGGCGTGGAAGCGCTCCGCGTCGTCGTTCACCGCCGGCGCATGACCCCGACCCTTGTCGGTGATGCAATGCACGATGACCGGGCGTCCATAGGACTTCGCTCGGTGAAGCAGGTGACTCACTGCTTCGATGTCATGCCCGTCGACCGGGCCGAGGTACTTCAGCCCGAGGTCCTCGAACATCCCCTGCGGTGCGACCACATCTTTGATGCCCTTCTTCATGCCGTGCAGTGCTTCATAGACCGGTCGGCCCACCACCGGCGTGCGACCGAGCATCTCCTTGCCCCACTTGAGGAAACCGTCGTAGCCCCAGGTCGTGCGCAAAGTGGCTAAGTGCTGGGCGAGCCCGCCGATGGTTGGCGAATAGGAACGCTCGTTGTCATTGACCACGATGACCAACGGCAGGTCCTCGCGCGCGGCGATGTTGTTCAGTGCCTCCCAGGCCATACCGCCGGTGAGAGCGCCGTCGCCGATGACTGCCACGACGCAGCGACCAGTCTCGCCGCGCAGTGCGAAGGCCTTGGCGATGCCGTCGGCATAGGACAGCGAAGTCGATGCGTGGCTGTTCTCCACGACATCGTGCAGGCTCTCCTCGCGCGAGGGGTATCCGGAAAGACCGCCCTGCTTGCGCAGGTTGTTGAATCCTTCAGCGCGTCCCGTGAGAATCTTGTGGACATACGCCTGGTGACCGGTGTCCCAGATGAGGACATCGCGCGGGGAGTTGAACACCCGATGCAGTGCGATGGTCAACTCCACGACGCCGAGGTTCGGCCCGAGGTGCCCGCCTGATTTGGAGACCTTCTCGATGAGGAAGGAGCGGATCTCGTCGGCCAGGGCTGGCAGTTCGCTGGCAGGCAGGCTACGCAGGTCGTGCGGGCCTTCGAGGGCACGCAACCGCGAATAGGCCTCCATGACCCGCAAGTCTAAGTCGGCATACCGCACTCAGCGCGGTCGGCGAGCGACGGATGCCACCGCCTGCGCTACCCGCACCGCAGTCAGCGCGGTCGGCGGTAGCGCCGGCATCCGCAGCGGTCCGGCGGCTAGCTGACGCTCAGCCAACCAGGCTGCGGGCGACGAACTGCAGGATGCCGCCGTGGCGGTAGTAGTCCGCCTCGCCGGGGGTGTCGATGCGCAGGCGGGCGTCAAAGCGGGTCGTGGACCCGTCTGACGCAGTCGCGACGACGGTGACGGTGCCCGGCGTGGTGCCCTGGTTTAAAT
>CAYFKX010000172.1:1262-3065 GCA_964343545.1 uncultured Bifidobacteriaceae bacterium
CCTGGCTGGAACTGCAGCGGCAGCACGCCCATCCCGATGAGGTTCGAGCGGTGGATGCGCTCATAGGACTCAGCAATCACCGCCCGGACGCCCAGTAGGGCAGTTCCCTTTGCTGCCCAGTCGCGCGAGGACCCGCTGCCATACTCCTTACCGGCGAGCACCACCAATGGCACGCCTGCGGCCTGGTACGCCTGGGACGCGTCGTAGATGGGCTGCACATCTCCGCTCAGGTGGTTCAGTGTCACGCCACCTTGCACACGTGGTGTCAACTTGTTCTGCAACCGGATGTTCGCGAAAGTGCCGCGAATCATCACTTCGTGATTGCCACGGCGCGCGCCGTAGGAGTTGAAGTCCGCCGGCGAGACTCCGTGCTCCTGCAGATAGCGACCCGCTGGGCTGTCGGCCTTGATGGAACCGGCCGGCGAGATGTGATCGGTCGTCACGGAATCGCCGAGGCTCGCCAAGACCCGCGCTCCGATGATGTCCGTCACCGGTGTCAGCTCGCGGGAAAGCCCGTCAAAGTAGTTGGGCTTGCGGACATAGGTCGACGCAGAATCCCAGGCGAATGTCTGACCCTGCGGGGTCGGCAAGTTGCGCCACCGGTCATCACCGGCAAACACCGACTCGTACTCACTGATGAACGTCTCGCGGGTGAGTGCTGCGGCGATGACGGCGTCAACCTCGGCCTCACTCGGCCACAGGTCGCGCAGGTAGACCGGCTCCCCCGCCGCGTCGTGCGCGAGCGGCTCAGTTGCTAGGTCGATGTCCATCGTGCCGGCGATGGCGTACGCGACCACTAGCGGCGGACTCGCGAGGTAGTTCATCTTCACGTCCGGGTTGATTCGGCCCTCGAAGTTGCGGTTGCCGGACAGCACTGAGACGACCGCGAGGTCGTGCTCATTGACGGCGGCGCTGATCTCAGACGGCAAGGGGCCGGAGTTGCCGATGCAGGTCGTGCAGCCGTAGCCGACGACATCGAAACCGAGTGCACTCAACGGCTCGACCAGCCCGGCCTTGTCGTAGTAGTCCATGACCACTCGCGAACCTGGCGCCAAGGTGGTCTTCACCCAGGGCTTGCGGGTCAACCCGCGGGCTGCCGCGTTACGTGCCAGCAGCCCAGCTGCAACCATGACCGAGGGGTTCGAGGTGTTCGTGCAGGAGGTGATGGCTGCCACAACCACGGCGCCGTGCCGCAGTTGCGCGTGCGTGCCGTCCGGCATCGCCGTCTCAAAGGCTGCAGCCGAGTCGCCGTCGGCGCCTAGGTAGGTCGGCAAGTCACCAGCGAAGCGTTGCTTCGCGTCGGCGAGCGGGACGCGGTCCTGCGGACGCTTCGGCCCGGCCAGCGACGGCTCAACCGACGCGAGGTCAAGTTCGAGGTACTCCGAGAACACAGGCTCGTGGCTCGGGTCGTGCCACAGACCCTGCTCTTTGGCGTATGCCTCGACCAGCGCAATGTGCTCCTCAGCGCGCCCGGTCAGCCGCAGGTAGTCCAAGGTCACGTCGTCAATCGGGAAGATCGCGCACGTACTTCCGTACTCCGGGCTCATATTGCCGATGGTCGCTCGGTTCGCCGCTGATACCTGCGCAACAGATGAGCCGTAGAACTCAACGAACTTGCCGACCACGCCATGCTTGCGCAGCATCTCGGTGATGACCAGCACTAGGTCAGTGGCGGTGGTACCTGGTTGCAGTTGCCCGGTCAGTTTGAAGCCGACCACGCGCGGGATGAGCATCGACACCGGCTGCCCGAGCATGGCTGCCTCGGCTTCGATGCCGCCGACGCCCCAGCCGAGGACGCCGAGG
>CAYFKX010000173.1:0-3062 GCA_964343545.1 uncultured Bifidobacteriaceae bacterium
CCGCGGCACTCACCGCCTCAAGCCGCCGGTCGGTTCGTTGACGCAAAGTTCCGGCGGCGGCATTGCGGGGATTCGCGAACGCGGGCAGGCCACGCTCGTTCTGCTCGCGGTTCAACTCCTCGAAGTCGGCGATGTCGAAATAGACCTCGCCGCGCACTTCGAGCAGTTCCGGAATGTCGGCACCGCCCAGCGCGGGCGGGATGGACGGGATGAACTGCGCGTTAAACGTGACATCTTCGCCGACGCGGCCATCACCGCGAGTAGCCAGCGAGTGCAACTGCCCCTGTCGGTACACCATGTCAACAGCCAGACCGTCGACCTTGAGTTCGCACAGGAAGTCAGGTTCACGTCCTGCGTCGCGCTGCACCCTTGCGGCCCACGCAGAGAAGTCCTCAGCGTCGAATGCGTTGTCCAGGCTGTACATCCGGACCAGATGCTCCACCGGCTCGAACATCTCGGACCTGTTACCGCCGACTGCCTGCGTGGGCGAGTCAGCGGTCTGCAGTTCCGGATACTCGGCCTCGATCTCGATGAGCTCGCGGAAAGCCGCGTCATACTCGTCGTCGGAGATTGTGGGGGTGTCGTGCTGGTAGTAGCGGGTGCGAGCCTCGTTCACGGTCGCGACGAGCTCGAGCCAACGCAGTTGCGCCTGGTCCCGGGTCATCTGCTCACCGTCCTGCCTCATCACCGGCAATTGTGTCACCGGCGACAGACCTTCCTGCGCGGCAAACAGCCTGCAGGACTGACCGGGCTTGTGCGGCGCTCGCACTCGCCAGGCCGCAGTTCGGGGCAAGGGTCACCTGGGCTGCCCACGCATGCTCGTCCAGCGACAGGCGATGGCGCAGCCATTCGCTGCGAGCAATCGCTCGTTCCCGCATTGCCGCCTCGGGCAACGCCCAATCAGCCGGCGACAGCACACCCAGAACGAGCCGGTTTGCGGAGTCGAGCGTTGCGCCACAGGCTTCGACCTCGAACGAGGTCAACGGCCGAGATACGTCGATGCTGACAGCGTCGAAACCGGCTGCGAGTGCAAGACCAAGCCGTGAGCCGCTGCCGCAGTCGTGCAACCACAGGCCGCGCAGGTTCGTTCCCGTCTGTTCGCACTGGGTTCGCAGCCTGCTGAGAAGGCTGCTGAACAACGCAACAGCCTCGTCCTGCGGCATCGAACGTACGCGCGCATACCCGCTGGCAGTGGACACACCGCCAGTCACGACATCATGCAACGCTGGTTCGTCGATTTGCAGCACCAACTCAGCGCCAGGAATGAGCCGTTGGACATGCGCGAGGTGGCTGAGCGCTGCCTCGGCGAAAGCCGATGTCGCATCACGGGCGAAGCCAGCATCGCGCAACGACGGCTCCCCCGCTGCATCCTCGACATACCTGCTAAATGTCAGCGGGCCGCACAGTTGCAGCTTCAAAGCGCCTCGGTAGTCGTGGTAGACCTCGGCCAGCGCGTCCAGGTCCTGCGTCCACCAGCCCAGTGCCCGCTCGGTGTCGGCTCCGGGGCCTCGGCTGCGACGCCAACCGCTGGGCACTGAGGAGACCGACAGGTCGCCGCTCACCTGCGCCAGCAGCGCGGCAATTCGTCCGACCATGTCCGCTCCCGGCCCGCGAGCGGGAAGTTCCACGATGTACGGCAGCTCTGCAAAAAACTCTCGGGTCATCGCAGCGGTGACCGCCGGGTCGACACCTCGTTCGCGTGCCGCAAGACCAGAGGGCAGGGAACCCACTGCCGTCGACGGCAGCACGGTCAGCATGCGCGCCGCGTGGCACTCACGATTGTCGCCGAGCCGAGTACGCGCGTGCCGTCGTAGACCACGAGTGCCTGCCCGGCTGCGACGCCACGGATTGGCTCAGCGAGCCGGGCGACCACATGACCTGCCGTCACCTCATAAGAGACTTGCGCAGCCACGCATTCGCCATGCGCGCGCACCTGAACTGAGACTGCCGCGGGATCTTCGCCGAGGGCGGTCCCGCACCAGATCGGCTGACCTGCAGATATGAGATCGACATCCAAGAGCTCTGGCGGCCCCACCACCACCGTGTTACTCGCGACATCGACATCGACGACATAGCGGCGTGCGCGGTCGGGTGCCGACACATCCAGACCAAGCCCGCGTCGTTGACCGACAGTGAAAGCGTGAGCTCCGTCATGCTCGCCGACCACATCTCCGGTGACGGCATCCTTGATGGCACCGGGGCGCACCCCGATGTGCTGCTGCAAGAACGCTTTGGTGTCACCGTCAGCGATGAAGCAGATGTCATGACTGTCAGCCTTGTCGGCAACGAGCAGGCCGCGCTGGGCTGCTTCCTCGCGTACCTGCGACTTGATGGTGTCCCCGAGCGGGAAGAGGGAGTGCGCCAACTGGTCTGATGTGAGAACAGCGAGCACATAGGACTGGTCTTTGCTTGCGTCGACTGCACGATGAAGTTGCGGGCCGTCATCCGAGGTAACGATCCGCGCGTAGTGACCGGTGCACACGGCGTCAAAACCCAGCGCCCTGGCCCGCTCGAGCACTGCTGCGAACTTGATGCGTTCATTGCAGCGCAGGCACGGATTCGGAGTACGGCCAGCCGCGTATTCGGCGATGAAGTCCTCCACCACATCCTCGGTGAATCGCTCGGCCACATCCCAGACGTAGTAAGGGATGCCCAAGACATCGGCGACGCGCCTGGCATCGCGTGAGTCCTCCAGTGAGCAACAGCCGCGCGAGCCACTGCGTTGCGCCGCAGGGGTCTGCGACAACGCCAAGTGCACAGCCGTCACGTCGTGGCCGGCGTCAACACAACGAGCGGCGGCCACTGCAGAGTCGACACCGCCAGACAGTGCGGCGAGAACCTTCATGCGGAGACGACCTGCCCGGCTCGGCGCGCTCGTTCGAGCACTCCGGGAAGTGCCTGCGCCAGTGCATCGACATCGGCGTGCGTGGACGTCACTCCCAGACTGAAACGCAGCGACGACTTCGCGAGCGCGCGCGATGCCCCCATCGCCAGGAGCACATGCGAAGGCTCAGGAACGCCCGCGGTGCACGCCGACCCCGTAGAGCACTGCACCCCCGCAG
>CAYFKX010000174.1:0-3059 GCA_964343545.1 uncultured Bifidobacteriaceae bacterium
CAACCGCTTCGCGAGAGTCGTACTCACCGGAGAGCAGCGTGCGCACCTCGTATTCGCCGATGGCGCGGCGCAACCCTTCGAGCTCGCGCTCGGCCTCACCCAGGGTGGATTCGTCGTCTTCTGCCTCGGCCAGTTCGACCAGCACTGCGAGGTCGTCCAGGCGGCTGCGCAACGAGAGCACCTTGTTGATCTCGCCTTGGACGAACGACAAACGGCTCGTCACCTTCTGCGCATTGGCTTGGTCATCCCACAGATCAGGGGCGCTAGCCGCGACTTCGAGGTCTGCAACCTCAGCACGCAAGGCGGCGACATCGACCACTGACTCCACGCCCGCAAGGGTCGAGTTCAGGGCAGACAACTCCGCTGCGAAATCCATGGCCATGAACAGCGAGCCTACCCAAGCGGTTGTGTGTATGCGGCGGCAGCGGCGAAACCGCGGACGAGCACCGTGCCGTCGCCACCAGCAACCCTGCGGACCACGGAGACGAATGGCACACGGACTCTGGCTGTGACGACAACCCGCACAGAGTCATTCACAAACTCAACTTTGTCCACCTTGCGATGGGTCAAATCCCTGGCATTGAATTCCTGGACAGTTCTATCAGCCGCATACCTAGCTGCCTGCTGCGCCAACACGACGCGCTTGGCGCCGCCAGCGCTGAGGTTCGGTTGATTCCGTAGGTCGATTTGCGTTGCAGCCGCAAGCGCCGCGTCATCAGCCAGCGCATCCACTCGTGCTCGTTCGACATTCATTGCCGATATATCAACCACCACTGCGCTCACAGCAGCAACTACAGCGATCATTCCCAGGACAAACGGGAGGACGCTGCCCTCCTCTTTGCTTAGGCGCCTCAAAATAATCAACGCAGCACCTGGGTTCTACTTGAGCGAATATCACCAGCGCCAAGCGGGCTGCGCACACGAGCGCTGATGGTCAAGGCTGCCGGTGAACCAGTGCGCACGTTCACACGGCCCGAAACTCCCCGGTCTACGAGCGTCAACTGCGCGACGGTCACAGCAGCATCTGGATTGTCACGCATCACCGAGTAAGCCCGAGCGGCACTCCGCGTCGCCTCATCGAGTGCCGCTTCTAGCCGGACTCGAGCCAGTACCTGCGTTACAACGACGACAAGTGGAAGCAGCAGCAGGGGAATCAACAGGAACTCGAGAACCGCATTTCCATCATCGGCTCGAAGCGTCGCGCTGATTGGCAGACGGCGATTCACTGCGACTCGATGACTGCGTGTGCGACAGCTCGGATGGTTACTGAACCGAAACCTGCACCGATTGGATCCACACTCGCGGATGTGGTCACGTACATCAGAGCCAGCCCCCGCACATGAACAGTGTTGGATTGTGCTCTCGCAGTCGGAAAGCAGCGCATAAGTCGACTGCTGACCTCGGCTTTGGTTGCCCGGCGCGCAACTCGTGCGGCTGCGTGTGCCGCAGCAGATGTGCAGTTTCTCAGTCTCTCCGCTTGGCCACTGACGTGGACGACGCCTACGGCCGCCAGACACACGCTTAACACAAGCGGCATCACCATTGCGGCGGCGAGTGCGGCGGAACCGTTGTCACGGGCCAGCCGCTCACGTAGAACGCGCGGAAGATTCACGGTCAACCGACAATCAGCGAATGGCAACAGCCGCCAGCGCTCGGGCAAGAATCGTTTTCAACTCAGAGTCGGCGATAAGCCACAAAGCGGTTACCAATCCGGCCGTCATCACAGTGACCAACACCCAACCAGGCACATCACCCCGAGAAGATGCCAGCCGCGACCGCGCTGTCACCATCATGTGGGCCGGCCTCCATTGGCGGTTGTTACGCGACTTTGCTCGCGCCACACTGCGCAGTTGGCTCCGTCGAGATTGCCTCTTCATCATCGCAAACCTCCTAGCAAGATCGGCCGTCAGGACTACTCGCACTTCCGTACCAGGATTGACGCAGGCATCGACCTGGGCGTTCCCTCACCAACCGCTCTTAAAGGCCGATATCGCCGGCACTAAGGCCACGAGCACGGTCGCAGGCAAAGTTAGAAAAACAACGGGAACCAGCATGGCTGCTTCACGGCGCCCAGCGTCAGCAAGGACCCGCTGGTTGCGACTGCGCCGAGCATCTCTCGCCTGCGCACGGATGGTCGTGGAGACAGGCGCACCTCTTTCTGCACAGCCGATGAGCGCCTCGACCAGTGACTGCCACAGCAGCGCAGAGTTGCTGTTCCGCGACGCTCGCAGTGCAGTTCCCAGCGCTGCACCGGCGTCGAGATCTGCGCAGATTCCGCACAACAAGTCGGCGGCTGCTCCCTCGACCATGTCCGCCACGGCCCGAATCGACTGGCTCAGGCTGAGACCGGCGCTTATGTGCAACGCAAGCAGATCGGCAATATGTGGAACCTCACCGTCGAGGAGTGCCTTCTGGCGCCTAAGCGAGCGCTTTCGTGCGCTCTGCAACATCCAGACGCCAGCAGCAGCGCCGACGAGCAACGCGGGGACGATGGCCGCGGTTCTCCCCGATGCGACACCGACAGCGAATGCGGAAGAAACCACGGCTCCGATACCTGCTGCATACATGTCGTCAGCATTCAAGCGAACTGTCGATTCACGAAAACGGCGTTGACGCAGAGTTGGATTGAAGCGCCAACCAGGTTCAACCCACGGCATCACCCGGGCGTCCCATCTGGCGAGGTTGTGCGAATGACTGCTGATCAGCAGCCCAGATGCAACAAACATGAGCCCGCACACAAGGGCGATGCGCATCGCGTTCATGAGGTAACTGTCAATCGCGCCGGGGCCATCACGCGCCCTATCCGGACCATGACTAGGTAGGCAGCACCACTGCAGATGGCTGCGCCGAGCAATGACAAAGATCCAGCCGAGCTGCCGTAGGCCACACGCGCTGACTCCCGCGTACTCAGGCCAAGCGCGATGACCCACGGTGCTGCTGTGGCCATGATGGCGGAAGCATTGATCCAACTCCTGCGTGCCTCGATGCTTTCGTGAAGCATCAACTCGTCCCGCGCACTATCCGCAAGATGCTCCAGCATCGTGACCGCATCAGGGGAC
>CAYFKX010000175.1:0-3030 GCA_964343545.1 uncultured Bifidobacteriaceae bacterium
TCTTGCCCGTCCCCGTCTTGACCGCCGAGTTGGGACCAAGCCATGGGCCGACCGACAGGTCGCCAGCCCTACCCCTGGACCAGGCTCGTGTGAACCCCAGCGGTGAACCTGAGTCCGGAGCCCGAGCCAGGATCTGACCTAGCCCTGACGCTGGTGCCAGGGTTTGGTGTGGACCAAGTCCCGCCCGTGAACCGGCCAGAAGCCCGGGGCCAAGGGTTCGGCGCGCAGATCCGCGGGGGTAGTCCTACTCTTCACAGGTGAGTCAGCAGCCGTCCGAATCGGGCATACCTGCCAGTGCGGGCATCTCGGATATTCCAGAGGGTCGGTTGTTGTCGCCCGGAGCAGTCGCGAAGTTGTTCGGTGTCGACCCGCGCACCGTCACAAGGTGGGTGGATAAGGGCATGCTGGCCGCGATTTTGACGCCGGGCGGCCATCGTCGGTACCGGTATCTCGATGTCATGGCGCTGCGTGATCGCCTTTCTGGCGCCCCTGCGGCCACGGCGTCCGGGTCGGCGCCGCCTGCAAGCGCTGCGGTGCTAACTCCTTCCACCCCAAGCGCAGCGGATCAAACAGTCGGCTTTGGCGCAAGTGGGTCTTCCTTTCGTGCAGTTGCCAGCCCCGTGACGCCACCATTGCCTACGGGCAGTTCGGTGCTCTCACAGGCGCCTACCGAGGACGGGCCGCCCACGGTTCCCCAGCAGCAACCTCCGCAGCACTGAGCCCGCGCAGGTGAAGCCAGCACTCCTGAGTGGGTGTGACGGTGCCGGCCGCCAGGTGCTGCCTCGGATTTCCTCAGACTGTCCATGTCGGTCACCGCCAGTCGGGCTGTGCGACGGCTGACCTCGTTATTGCGAACGATTGGCATTAGAGTCTGAGCATGACAACCACGGCGACAAAGCCCGCAAGCCTGCGCCATCACCTGAAATTCAGTCGCTCCGAGTTGGGGACGCTGGCGTGGATCGCTGGAACTGTCGTGTTGCTGCATGTCATCGGATGGGGTCTGTTCGCGTACTACAACAGCAAGCCCGAATACCACAGTTTGACGGATACCAGTGGCCTCTTGGTCTACGCCGGTGCTGGCGTTCTGGCCTATAGCTTCGGCCTTCGTCACGCCTTTGACGCCGATCACATCTCTGCTATCGATGACACCACGCGAGTCATGCTCGCCAAGGGCCGCAACCCCTTGGCGGTCGGCTTGTTCTTTTCGCTTGGTCACTCAACTGTTGTCATGGCACTGTCCGTTGGCATCGCGTTTGCCGCAAAGGCAGCCGTGAGGTTCCAGAAGGACTTCATGGAGACCGGCGGAACCATCGGTGCATCGGTCTCCACGTTCTTTCTCTATCTGGTCGGTGTCCTTAACCTCATCATCCTTGTCGGCGTCATCAAGGTGTGGCGCAAAGCGAAGACCGGCCAGTTCTCTCATGAGCACTTGCAGGACTTGTTGAACGAGCGCGGGCTTATGAATCGAATTTTTCGTGGCTTCTTCAAGAAAGGCTTTGACCACTCGTGGCAGATCTACCCCGTGGGCGTGCTGTTCGGGCTCGGCTTTGACACTGCCACCGAAGTTGCGTTGCTGGCGTTGTCCGCGACTGCAGCCGTGGGCACAGTGGGGGGCTTCCTGCCGCCTCTTGCCATCATCGCGCTGCCCTTCATCTTCGCGGCGGGCATGTCACTAATGGACGCTCTTGACGGCATCTTCATGACGAAGGCCTATTCCTGGGCATTCACATCGCCACTTCGAAAGATCTACTACAACATCACGACAACAGGCCTGTCGATTTTCGTAGCCTTCGTCATCGGCACGATTCAGTTTGTCAGTGTGCTGTCCAAGCACACTGCTATCGCCGAACATCAACCGTGGACGTTCATCGCCGGAATTGACCTAGGAAAAATGGGTTACTTCATTGTGGGGAGTTTCGTTGCGGCCTGGATTCTGTCGATTGTTGTGTGGCGAGTGGGCAAGTACGAACAGCGGTTCTCTTCTGGCTTGGCAGAGACCGAACACGAGCATGCCGAGGTCCGGGTGCGTTCCGACTGATACCGAAGCAATGAACCCTGCAGCGCTGCTGAAGTCACAGGTCGGCGCTAGTCTGCCGACAGGCAGGCTTGGTCTGCCCCTACGAGGAGGAACGGCATGAACACCACACTTATCGTCATCGCAGTCATAGTGCTTCTCGGGCTGTTTGTGCTCACTCAGTACAACGGGCTGGTGCGCAAGAAGGTCGCCGTCGATGAGGCCTTCGCTCAGATCGAAGTGCAGCTGCAGCGGCGCAACGACTTGATCCCCAACCTCGTCGAGACCGTCAAGGGCTACGCCAGCCACGAGCAGGAGACCTTCGACAAAGTTGTGAAAGCGCGTGCGGCTTCAACGGCGGCACATGGTGTGGCGGATGTGTCTGCGGCAGATGGGATGCTGACCCAGGCGCTGCGCGGGCTGCTCGCGGTCGCGGAGAACTACCCCGACCTAAAGGCGTCAACGAACTTCCTGTCGTTGCAGGAGGAACTCGCTGCCACCGAGAACAAGGTCGGATTCGCGCGTCAGTACTACAACGACTCCGTGCGAACCCTCAACACCGCGATTGAGGTCATCCCCGGACGCTTCTTCGCCGGTTTGGCGAAGGCCACTGCCCGCGACTTCTACGAGGTCGCCGACCCGGGCAACCGGGAAGTGCCAAAGGTCCAGTTCTGACGGGATCGGTCAGCATGGATTTCCGCGCACAGCAGGCGTCGAACCGACGCAAGACCATCATGTTGTTGATCGTGATGGCATGCGTCGTCACCATGGTGGTGTGGGGCGTTGCCTACTACCTCGGCTACACATCCTTCGGTGTGGTTCCGTTCGCCGCTTTCATGGTCATCGGTGGGTCCTGGTGGTCCTACTACGCCAGTGACCGACTGGTGCTGGCCATGACGGGCGCGCGCCTAGTGGACTATGACCAGGCACCGCAGTTGCACAATCTGGTGGAGGAGATGGCAATCGCCGCCGGTCTGCCCAAGCCGCGGATTGCGATTGTGGACGACCCTGCACCC
>CAYFKX010000176.1:0-2998 GCA_964343545.1 uncultured Bifidobacteriaceae bacterium
CGCACTGTCACCAAGTCATCCCGTTCACATCGTCGCACTTCGCTGACAGTGCCGCGGCGCATGCATCAATGTTCCACTCGTAGAGGGCAATCGCACGCTTCAGTGACTCGCCGACGTCACCGTGCAGCAACAGCATCAGTAATGATGCTGAGAAGTCGCTCTGCCACACTTCGCCCATGGCGGCATCTCGCAAGAAGGACAAGGGCTCGTCACCTGCGCTGAGCGAAGTGCGCACGGCCGCAGCCGATAGTGACCAGCCGTCCTTGGGCAGCGATGTGCCCCCGACAGCAGCTGGGCCAGCCGACGCAACGCCGTACGAGCAAATCGAACGCATCGTCGCCGGCCACCACCACGATCCGCACTCCATCCTCGGCGCGCATGTCTCCGAGAACGGACTCACGGTGCGCGTGCTGCGCCCATTCGCCACCTCGGTGACGCTCGTGACAGCAGCCGGCGATGTCCCGATGGACCATGAGCACGAAGGCGTGTGGGTGGCGCGCCTGCCCGAGCACACTGGCGTGGTCGACTACCGGCTTGCCGTCGCCTACGGCCACGACCCGATGCCGGCTGACGACCCGTACCACTATCTGCCGACGGTCGGGGAGATGGACCTGCACCTCATCCGTGAAGGTCGCCATGAACTCCTGTGGGAGGTCATGGGCGCTCATATGCGCACATTCACCACCGAACTGGGAACTGTCAGCGGCGTCTCATTCGCCGTCTGGGCACCGAACGCGCAAGGTGTGCGCGTTGTCGGAGACTTCAACGGCTGGGATGGCCGCTCCACACCGATGCGCTCACTCGGCTCCAGCGGCATCTGGGAGTTGTTCATCCCGTATGTGAACGAAGGCGTGCGCTACAAATACGAGATCGTCGGCCGTGATGGTGTGCACCGCACGAAAGCCGACCCGTACGCGTTCCGCACCGAGGTGCCGCCGTCGACTGCATCGCTGGTGTGGCAGAGCAAGTACGAGTGGGGCGACCACGACTGGATGTCCGCGCGCGCATCGCAGAACCCGCACAACGGGCCGATGAGCACCTACGAGGTCCACCTCGGCTCCTGGCGGCTCGGGCTGTCCTACCGCGAGCTCGCACATGAGCTCGTGGACTACACGACCAGGCATGGGTTCACGCATGTGGAGTTCCTGCCGGTGATGGAGCACCCGTATGCCCCGTCGTGGGGCTACCAAGTGACTGGCTACTGGGCGCCGACCTCGCGATTCGGCAACCCGGATGACTTCAAGTTCCTAGTCGATCAGCTGCACCAGGCTGGAGTCGGCGTCATCCTCGACTGGGTGCCGGCGCACTTCCCCAAGGACGACTGGGCTCTGGCTCGGTTCGACGGCACGACCTTGTTCGAGCACGCGGACCCGCAGCGCGGCGAGCACCCCGACTGGGGGACGCTCATCTTCGACTTCGGGCGCAACGAGGTGCGCAACTTCCTCGTCGCGAACGCGGTCTATTGGTGCCAGGAGTTCCACGCCGACGGTCTTCGCGTGGACGCAGTGGCATCGATGCTCTACCTCGACTACAGCCGCGAGGCTGGACAGTGGACGCCGAATGAGTTCGGCGGCCGCGAGAATCTCGATGCCGTGCGCTTGCTGCAGGAGATGAACGCCACCGTCTACCGCCGCTGCCCCGGTGTGGTCACCATCGCTGAGGAGTCCACCTCGTGGCCAGGCGTAACGAAGTCGACCGACCAGGGCGGGCTCGGCTTCGGTCTGAAGTGGAACATGGGCTGGATGCACGACACCTTGGAGTACATCAAGAACGAGCCCATCCACCGCAAGTACCACCACAATGAATTGACTTTCTCGCTGGTTTATCAATGGAGCGAAAACTTCCTGCTGCCCATCAGCCACGACGAAGTGGTGCACGGCAAGGGCTCACTGGTCGACCGCGCACCCGGTGACTACTGGCAGCGCCAGGCGACCCTGCGCGCGTACCTGGGATTCATGTGGGCGCACCCGGGCAAGAAGCTGCTGTTCATGGGCAGCGAGTTCGGGCAGTGGACGGAGTGGTCCGCCGAGGGCGGCCTGGACTGGTGGCTTGCAGGATGGGACGACCACCGCGGCATCGCCGACTGCGTCCGTGACATGAACACGCTCTACCGGGACACCCCGGCACTGTGGCAGCTGGACAACGAGCCCGCCGGTTTCGAGTGGCTGGTGTCAGATGCCGCGGACGACAACACGATCGCCTGGCTACGCAAGGACGCCCACGGAGGTGTCGTCGCTGCAGTGTCCAACTTCTCGCCTGTGGTGCGCGAAGGCTGGCGACTGGGGCTGCCGTTCGCTGGCACCTGGCGTGAAGTGCTGAACACTGATGCTGCCGCTTACGGGGGCGGCACCAACATCGGCAACTACGGCCGCGTGCACGCGGAGTCCGTTGGCCACCATGGCCGCCCTGCGTCGGCGCTCATCACGGTGCCACCGCTGGCGACGGTGTGGTTCCAGCCGGAGTGAGCGGCCATGCGTGCGACGCAGTTGCGTGCGCGGGTGTGGTGACGCCGACCTGACCACCAGGGTTACGGCGTCCGCATCATCGAGGTGCACTGAGTTAATTCTGAGAGGTGCGGCAGAGCCGCCGCCCGTTCATCGAGCGGAACGCTCGGACTAGAACAACGCGTTGGCTAGCGCAGTACGCGCTGCCGAGACTGATGGGTGCGCAACGCCCACGATGTCGAACAACTCCAGCAACCGTGCTCGCGCCCGATCTCTGTCCTTGCCATCGAGTGAACGCACGGCGGCCAGGAGCACTGCAAAACCTTCGTCATACCGACCGTTCAGCACCAAGCAGTCTGCCGCCATCTCCTGTGCCTGAATATCCTGCGGCGCTGCCATCGCGGCGCGGACCAGTGCATCGGCATCGGCCGAGCCACCCCGTCGCATCAGACCGACCAGCAGCAACCCTGCTTTGGCATCTGGCTCAGTCGGGTCACTTGCAAGCACCTCGTTGTAGGCGGCGGCCGCGGAGTCCCAATCGCCGACATCGATGG
>CAYFKX010000177.1:0-2991 GCA_964343545.1 uncultured Bifidobacteriaceae bacterium
TAGGCCTCGAGTTTGTTGCCACTGGCGTTCACAATCGCGACCTGCACCCGCGGACGTTGCGTCTGCTCAGGCGTGTGCCCGATGGAAGTGCGGGTGATAACCGCCTGCTCGGCTGGGTCGGCACTCCACAGAGAGATTCGATAGTCCGCAGCTGACTTTGCGAACACCCGAGCAAGACTCAGCGGACTCAACTGGCCGGAAGACAGTTTGGCGAACACCGCCTGCACAAGCGCAGCGAGTTTGGCGTCCTTTTGTTGCACCGCGACGGCGTGAGGTTGCGTCAAGAATGGGGTGTAAATGTCTCGGGTGACGTAGCGCACTGCAGTGTCGGCCGTCACCGTGACTCCCCCGACATTGACCGGTCCGGTGACCTCCATGAGGTAGGACAGGGTGTGCTGATCCATGGCGATAACACCATCGGCAGTGTCACCGTGGGCTCGACGCTCGGCCAGCATCGCCAGCCGAGCGGTGATCTCAAAATTCGGGGATTGGTTCACATCGGAAAACCAAGCGAAGTCCTGCCCGTACAGCTCGGCGAGTTGGCTGTCCTTGCCCACTACAGACTCATGATTGGGAATTGGCGCACTTGCCAGGACGTCATTGGGCTCCAGGCGGGTAAGCCGCCAGGTGCCGCCTTCGGCGCGCAAAAGTCCGGTTGCTCCGATGAGGCCACCAGTCGTACGCGCCTCGGCTCCGTTCTGCAACAACAGCAGCCAGGTGTGCGGCCGATCCAAACCCAGGAGGATGGGCGCCACTTTGAGTAGACCCTGATACTCGTCAAACCCCACCACCGCGGCATGCACCTGAGAGCGCAACTGGGTAATCGCGGACGCCACCTGCTCGGGTACTCCACCGAGCTTGATGGCAGACAATTCGGCGTCGGCGGCTGTCAACTCTGGCTTCAGGCCACCGGCGAGCTGGGCAAGCGCCCGGACTAGTTCAGGCGAAATTGGCTGACCCGAGCCTGCCGGAACGCTCAACAGCGCGGCCTCGGCTGGCTGAACGGCAGCTAATAACTGAGTCAGCACGCTGGTCGTGGTGCGCACGGCGGCCGGGGTGCGGCCGATGAACGGGATGTGGGCAGCCACCGTCCAGATGGGGTCATGTACGCGAGAGTCAGCCGCTTCCAGGGCTACCCGCGCCTTGCGCACGGCCGCGACCACATCCGCGATATTCACACTCGTTGACCCAGTGCCGAGAGCGCTGACTTCAGCTCGGGCCTCGGTGAGGTTCTTGGCGACACCGCCAGCGGTCGCTGCCACCCATGCAGCCATGCCCAGGAGCAGGCCGACCACAACCAGTCCAATCCGAACCGGCCATGACCGAAGCCAGCTTCTCACGGATAGACGGCGTGCGGCCGACTCACCGGTGGCTTCCGTCTCGTCGTGGCTCACGCACTCTCCTGCATTCTTACCGGCGCCCCTAAGGGCGATCCAGCGGCTCCTTGAGCGGAGTCTGTCACAGCCTGCGCCCCCGAGCGCTCAGGCGCGACCACGCAGCGTTGCACCAAATTCACTCGCGGCCCGAGCGATGCCTGCCTCGCGCAGGCCGGCAACTTCATCATCGCGCAGGCTGCGCTCGTCGTGGCGGAAACGCAAAGCGAACGCAATGGATTTCATGCCCGGCTCAATGCCGGCGCCGCGGTAGTCATCGAATAGTTCAATGGACTCCAGTAGCGGCCCGCACCCCGCGGCCACCGCGGCTGCAACATCTGCGGCGGGCACCGTCACGGGCACTACCAACGCAATGTCCTCTTTCAGCACGCCTGCGGTGGGAAGTGCGCGTCCCAGGGACGAGCGGGGTGCCTGGGCATAGGCCTGAGCCAGAGCGCTGGTGTAGATCTCGAAAGCAACAGCGCGCTCAGGCAGGCGCCAGGCTGCGGTCACTCGGGGATGCAACTCCCCTGCCCAACCCACGACGGTGGGTGTGCCGTCGATATCCACCAAGAACTCAGCACATCGCCCTGGATGCCACCCCGGGGCATCGGCTGCGCGCGTGGTCGGTTGCGACTGATACACCGCAATGAGCGCTTGCGCGGCTGATACCGCGTGCCACCACTGCCAGGGTTGACTTGCGTTCATCCAGGACTGCGGTAGCCACGGACCGACTGCGATACCTGAAGTCACCGAAACTTCGCGCGGGATACCTGCCAACGTCGCATTCAGCGCATCATCAGATGGTCGCGCACCTCGCGGAAGTTCTGGACAGGTCGTGCGGGGCACATCGAAGTGCACCACTGAGGACTCGAAAAGCGCGACCGACTCCAAGCCCCGACTGCGGTTGCGACCGATAGCCGCGGCCAAAGCTGGCAGCAAACTTGTCCGCAAAACCGGCTCCTCATCCGACAGCGGATTCAGCAACGGCACAGCTGACAGCCGTGGGTCCCCGGCAGGACAGCGGAAGCTCGCCAGAGCAGTAGTCGACATGAACGGACTCAGGGCCACTTGGTTCCAACCACGCGCCACCAAGGCGCCATCACGCAGGCGTCGAGCCGCTTGTGGGGCTGTCAAACCGCCAATCTGCTCGGGTCGCGGCAGAATCGAGGGGATGCAGTCGTACCCCATGACTCGGGCAACCTCTTCGCTGATGTCGCACGGCTGCCGAAGATCTGGTCGCCACGACGGCGCAGTGACCTTCAGCATCTTCCCGTCTGACTCAACCTCACAACCAAGTTCGCGCAGAATCTGTGTGACCGGCTGGAGTTCAATCGCGATACCAAGCCTGGACTCGATGTAGTCAGTTGTGACCTCGATGACGGTTACCGTGCCGGCAGTTTCGGAACCAACGAGCCCATGGTTCTCGCCGTGAGCGAGGTCGACGAGCAATTGCGCGGCACGGTGGGCAGCGAATGGCGCCAATTGGGTATCGACACCACGCTCGAACCGACGAGATGCGTCGGTGGACAGCCGGTGGCGGCGGCAGGTATGAGCAACCACATCGGAATCAAAAGCGGCCGCTTCAATTGCCACGCGGGTCGTCGATTGGCTGATT
>CAYFKX010000178.1:0-2941 GCA_964343545.1 uncultured Bifidobacteriaceae bacterium
TTCTGCCCATAGGCGAGACTTCACCCCTATGGGACCCGGCCGCGTGGATCTGAGTCGGGCAAACGTAGTGACTGCCGGACCAGCAGGTTGCGGACATGCTTGCTTAGGCTGATGTCGTGAGCGGCCTGCTAAGCGCGTATGCCAAGGGGCCAGTGCTCACAGCTCCTGGCCCGGCGGGTCGGCAGATGTGGCGCTCCATCTCGTCAATTCGGCAGGCTCCGATGGAGTTCCTTGCACAGATGGCCAGCGAGCATGGCGACATCGTGCAATTCCCGATTCCCGCGCCCCCGTCGTATTTCCTCAATCATCCCGACCATGTCCGCCATGTACTGGTCACCAACGCGCGACACACGGACAAGCAGACGATGCAGTACCGAGGCCTGTCGGTGCTGACTGGCGAGGGGTTGTTGACTTGCGACCCGCCTGCATGGCGTGATCGGCGGCAGGTCGTGCAGCCTGCGTTCCATCACGAAGCAGTGGCCAGGATGCGTCATGACATCGAAATCGCGACTGACGAGATGTTGGCACGGTGGCGCAGTCGCACAGTTATCAATATTGAGGAAGAGATGATGTTCCTCGCACTGGACATCGTCGGGCGTACGTTGTTCGGTGCGGATATGAGCGAAGGGGCTCAAGAACTCTCGCATACGACAGTGCGTGCCCTTGACGCGGTGGTGCAGCGTGCGCGACAGCCACTGCGTATGCCGCTATCCGTCCCGACGTTCGGCAACCAGAGACTTCGAGCAGCAATCCGAGCGCTGGATCAAGCAGTGTCACAACTCATTGAAAGCCGCGGTTCGGGTGCGGCTGGGGACCCCACCATGTTGGATCTCATCGTTGATGCCTACCGTGTCACCGGCTCGGCTTCGCTGCCCACAGCAGTGCGCGACGAAATCGTGACATTCATCGTGGCGGGTCATGAAACGGTTGCTAGCGGCTTGACCTGGGCGCTGAACAGCCTCATGCGTGACAGACAGTCGTGGCAAGAACTGCGGCAATCTGGCGATGACAGCGGTGCGGCGCTTGCCCGCTCGGCATTCGAGGAGTCGCTGCGATTGTTCCCGCCGGCTTGGCTGATTACCCGGCGGCTTCGCCAAGGGGACGTGTTTGGCGACGTGCGGATGCCGGCCGGGTCACTGATCATCATGAGCCCTTGGGTCGTACACCGAGACAGCCGCTGGTGGGAACGACCCGAGCAGTTTGACATCACTCGCTTCCTCGATGCGACCAGTATTCCTCGTGGTGCCTACTTTCCCTTTGGGGCAGGAGCGCGCATGTGCATTGGGCGCGAGATGGCGCTGCTCGAGGGAATGGTGGCGCTGCAGCGGATTACGCGGGCCTGCGCGCTCACGCCGATGTCGTCGGTGCCGGTGGCGGTCAATGCCAGCGTCACGCTACGTCCGGCGCAGGAGTTGTTGGCCCAGGTGGACTGGACAAATCAGTAATCACTAATTGGTCGTCGCCTCGACGCTTCGCGGCATACAGGGCAGCGTCAGCGGCCGCCACGAGCGATTCGCTGGTGAGACACTGGGCATCGGAACCGCTGATGTACACACCGCCGATGCACATGCTGATACGCACCATTCGACCATCGACCCGGAAGGCAGGGGACAGTCCAGCGTTGAGTCGGTGAGCCAAACTCGCCAACTCCGTAGGACCAGCCACATCATCGGCCAACAGCAGGAACTCATCCCCGCTCATCCGTGCGAGCACATCGGTCTCGCGCACCCATCGCGACCAACGCCCAGCGATTTCGTGTAGCACGCGGTCGCCGGCCTGATGACCTGCGGTGTCGTTCACATACTTGAAATTGTCAAGGTCGCAGAAGAGCACCCCGACCCCTGTGGAACGCCGGATCGCCCGGTGCAGCGCGTCATTGATCCGATGGTGGATTGAATTGCGATTTGGCAGTCCAGTGAGTGTGTCGTGGTAGGCCAGATAGTGAAGGGACTCCTCATGGCTACGCAATCCGGTGATGTCACGCATCGCAATGCCGATCAGGCGCGGGGTCACACGTGTAACCGTGACATTGACCCATGCCATCGGGGACGCGCCCGGCCTCGGACGCTTGGTGCGCAGGTCAATGACGTTAGACGGCGAGCCGTCCCAGATGCCGACGGGGTGTTCAGTCAACCGCGCTAAGTCGGCCGACGCAGAGGCTGATGTTCGCTTGCTACGACCATTGCGCTCGTGCGCCGTAATTTCGCCCTCAGCTTGTGTCTGCCCCCCGAGAAGGACCCGATTCACGATGGTGGCAAAGTCCCGCGCCGCAGATGTCGCGCTACCTCGCTCCAATGGCTGACTGTCGGGTGTTTCCCGCAGTGTCAATGATTGGCCAACGTCAGGGCAGTCCAATCCCAGGCGCTCGAGCCGTTGTGCCCAGTGTGTGCTGTGCCACCGCAGTCGCCCCCGTGCGTCGAGCAGACCGATGTCGCAGCCAAGACTGTTGAGTAGGGACCCAAGTGACTCGTCGTCCGCAATGAGCGGCAGCAGTCGTGGCGCGGTCAGCGGAGCGTGATCGATTCTGCTCATGTCCCATGACGCTATCCGCGGCCGATGCATCTGCGCAGCCAATCGTGGAACCTGCGCGCAGGGATGCGCGTCAGGAGCCTGTGCTGAGGCTTCGAATCAGTCTGCGAAGTGAGTCCAGCAAGGATTCACCGCGCGGGCCAAGCGCGCCGGTTGCGACGAAAGCGTCAAGTCCACATTCGGATTCGTCATGAGTGCAGCCACGTGGACAGCCGTCAGTTCCGTCCGCTAGTTCGGGAAAGGCAGCGAGTACGTCATCGAGACCAGCATGCCCGAGTCCGAATGAACGGATACCGGGGGTGTCGATGAGCCAACCGCCGCCGGGGTAGGCGAGGGCGGAGGAACTCGTGGTTGTGTGTCGCCCGCGGCCAGTGACCGAGTTCACCCCGCCTGTGCGCTGCTCGGCGGACGG
>CAYFKX010000179.1:0-2933 GCA_964343545.1 uncultured Bifidobacteriaceae bacterium
TCGCCGAACATCGGGTACTTCTTCTTCCACGCCGCCGCGTACTTGCCTGTCTTGTAGGCATTCGGCCGGTCTTGCCGGTCGATGCAGTTGACGGCTGCAATGACCTCATTTGCGTTGTCTTGGTAAGCGCCCGACTCACGACTGACGAAAAAGTCGACGAGGTCGAGCATGTCACTGCCATCACCGCGAAGAACTCCGCGTAGCGCGTTGCGCTCGGCCTGCCAGCCGTAGGTCGCGTCGTACATCCCGTAGATGACACCCATCTGCAACAGAGCCTGTGTCAGTGGTCGGCCCGACTGACCAGTGGGCAGCGGTGACTGGTCCGCGCCGTCGATGACATCGAGTAATTCGCGATACGCCTGGGTCGCGGTGCCAGTGAACGGGCAGTCCGAGCGCACGACGCAGTCCGCGAGGAACCGCTTGATGGCACGTTCAAAACCAAGTGCCTGCGACTCGCTGAGGGCGACATTGCTCAACTTGGGGTCCACCACACCGTCAAGAACGAAGCGGCCGACCCGAGATGGAAACAACTGCGCGTATGTCCCACCGAGGAAAGTCCCGTACGACTTGCCGAGGTAGTTCATGCGCACATCACCGAGCACCGCGCGGATGATGTCCATGTCGCGGGCAGCAGAACGCGTGTCCACCCGCGGGGTCAGCCGCGGAGCCGCCTTCAGACAGCCGCTGCCGAGAACAGCCGAAAGTCGGCGGAACTCGTTCACTTCAGCTGGGGTGTCCGGCGTTGCATCCGATGCCAGCATTGTGTCCAACTGCGCATCGGTTAGGCACTTGATGGGCGCGCTGCTGGCAACACCGCGTGGATCGAAGCCAACGAGGTCGTAGCGACGCAGGACATCAGCGCTAACCACCATGTCAGCGGCCTTGGCGTAGTCCACACCGCTGCCACCTGGGCCGCCGGGGTTTATGAGAAGCGAGCCGATCCTGCGCGCTCGGTCATCTGCTGGCCGCTTGATGATGGACAGTTGGATGTCGCCGTACTTCGTCGGTTTCGCATACGACACCGGCACGCGGACCTTCGCACATTGGAAGTCCGCGTCGCAGTCGCGCCAAGTGACCTTCTGCAGGTAGTACGCGCGCAGTGGTCCTGACACCGAACCAACCACAAGGGCGGTATCCGATGGCACCGCAACAGCGGGAGTGTCCACCGGATCGGTGGACGAAACTGCGGCGAAGCCGAGCGCAAGCGCGCTGACTGAGAGCAGCGCGACCGCGTACCCCCTGCTCCTGCGACGACGCACGCGAACCTGCGACTCGACTGACCCGAAGTTGCTCATCCCGCCACGCTATCTCGAATCCGATCGGCAACTGCTTGCGGACGCCACAAGCCGACCAACAGCGATTCGAAAACCAGCAACGGCGCAGCATTCGCACGCAGCCGGTGACCCGCCTGCCGCAATGCAGTCAGGCGAAGTGCCGTGGCGTCGACACTGGACTCCGAGGCCACGTGCTCGACTGCAGTGGTTTGGTCTGGATTGATGAGCGGCACGTCTGCTGTGGTCTGGACCATGAGCACATCACGATAGAACCCAGTGAGGTCAAGCAGAACTCGTGCGAATTCATCGCGCAGCACCCGACGTGCCCGAGATTCCTGAGCGCGCTTCAGGCGACTGGCCTCGCCGCGACTGCGAGAAGCCAACGTCCCGATGCCTTTACCTTCGGCTCCGTCGCCGTACGCCTGGGCAAGCGCCGCGTCATCGGCGGCATCCAGTGGCTCACAGATGGCGGCGGCATCCGCCTGTGCGGTGTCGACCAAAACCTTCGCCGAGGCGAAACATGCGGAAAGACTGCGCAAGGAACCCGGGATAGTGAGGACATCCGTGCGTCGCTGCCGCGCACGCGCATCAGTTGCCAGCGCTCTGGCCCGGCCGATGTGGCCTTGGCTGGCCCGTGCCGCCAACTCCGCGACTTGTCGGTCGACACCAGGAATCTGTTCCAGGACCGCGATGACCTGTTCGACAACTGGGGTGCGCAAGGTGAGATGACGCGCCCGCGATGCGATTGTGGGCAGCACATCAGATGACGTCGGCGCCAACAACATCCAGACGGTATGGGCAGTCGGCTCCTCCAGCGCCTTCAGAAGCGCGTTGGCGCTGGCATCGTTGAGGCGGTCGGCATCCTCAATGATGATGACCAGCCACGAACTCAATGTCGGCATCATCTGCGCTTGGTCGACGAGTGCGCGAATCTCATCTGCGCGGTACTGCACGGCAGTGGGCACCACCACATCGACATCGGGGTGGGCACCACCGAGCACGAGCCGGCACTGGTGGCAGTTGCCGCAACCACCGAGGTCGCAGGCAAGGGCCGCTGCGAATGCGCGTGCCGATGTTGCTCGGCCGCTACCCGGTGGGCCGGTGAGCAGCCAGGTGTGCGCCATTCCGTAGTCACTCATCGACTCGGACTGGGCATCGGCGAAGTTGTGCGCCGCAGTCGCCGCGCGGGAGAGGTACTCCACGACCTGCTCTTGCCCGATGAGCTCTGACCACACCCCCGTGAGCACGTTGCTGGAGCCTGCAGTCGTCTCAGTGCCCATCAAGCACTCGATCCACGTGTGCAGCGACTGCTGCTGCCACGTCGTCCACAGCGGCGCTGGCGTCGATGACGGCGAATCGCTCTGGATGCGCTGCCGCACGCGCGAGGAAGCCCTCACGCACTGCCACGTGAAAATCCAAGCCCTCGGACTCCAACCGGTCGGGCGTGGTGATGCGCTCGAGCCCGTGCCTTGGGTCGAGGTCCAGCAGGATGACCAGATCAGGCACCAAGGACTGCGTCGCCCACAGGGACAACTGCTCGACCTCGTGCGCACCCAGACCGCGAGCAATTCCCTGGTAAACCACTGATGAGTCGATGTAACGGTCGACGATGACGCAAGCACCTTGCGCCAGCGCTGGCTGGATGACTTGGTACACGTG
>CAYFKX010000180.1:0-2905 GCA_964343545.1 uncultured Bifidobacteriaceae bacterium
GGAAGGGAAGTAAAAGATGGACGCGTTGATCATCTCAGTGATTGTGGTTCTACTCGTCGTGGTGTTCCTATTCCGTGCAGTTCGGATTGTGCCGCAGGCGCGGGCTGGCGTCGTAGAACGCCTTGGTCGGTATCACCGCACTTTGAGTCCGGGACTGACAATCGTCGTGCCCATCGTGGATCGAGTGTTGCCGCTGATTGACCTGCGCGAGCAGGTCATCACGTTTGCGCCGCAACCGGTGATTACTGAAGACAACCTCGTGGTCAACATCGACACAGTTCTGTATTTCACCGTCACCGACCCGCGGGCAGCGACGTACGAAATCCGTGACTACATCTTCGCCGCAGAGCAACTCACGGTCACCACGCTGCGCAATGTGGTGGGAGGAATGGACCTCGAACAGACATTGACCAGTCGTGACGCGATCAACGCCTCCTTGCGCGGGGTTCTCGATGAAGCGACGGGCAAGTGGGGGATCAGGGTCAACCGAGTTGAGTTGAAGAGTATTGATCCGCCGGCTTCCATTCAGGAGGCCATGGCAAAGCAGATGCGTGCCGAACGCGAGCGCAGGGCCGCGATTTTGACGGCCGAGGGTGAGAAGCAAGGAGCCATCCTCATCGCTGAAGGTCAGAAGCAGTCAGCCATCTTGACTGCCGAGGGGGAGGCGCAAGCCACAGTCACGCGTGCGAATGCGGAAGCAGAGGCGATTGAGCGCGTCGTCGGCGCCATTCACGCTGCTCGACCCGACGACTCGGTGTTGGCGTGGACCTACCTGCAGCAACTGCCTGCAATTGCCAATGGTCAGGCCTCGAAAGTGTGGGTATTGCCCAGCGAACTCACCGGAGCTGCTGATGCAATCAAACGGGCCTTTGGCGCGGGCAATGCGGGAGCGTAAGGGCAACCATGAGTGACCTTGACACCGAAGTCATCGGTGGCTGGCTCAGCAACGACCAGCTCGACGATGCCCGCCAACGCGTGCCCATGGTCTATGTTGAGGCCGTTCCCGTGCGAGTGGATGACCGCGGTCGGGTGACCCAGGTAGGCCTGCTGCTGCGGATGCGCCCCGACGGCAGCATCTCGCATTCGATTGTGTCTGGGCGGGTCTGGTACGGCGAGTTGGTGCGCGACGCGCTCGTGCGCAACCTAGAGAAAGACCTCGGCCCGGTGGCGCTGCCGCGCTTGCCAGTGCAGGTCATGCCTTTCACAGTGGCGGAGTACTTCCCCGAGGTGTCGGTGACGGGTTTTGTTGACCCGCGCCAGCATGCGGTGTCATTGGTGTATGTGGTGCCGGTGACTGGTGACTGTCAGCCTTCGCAGTCGGCACTGGAGTTGAAATGGCTTGACCCGCATGAGGCTTTGTCCGATGGGGTTGCCGCGGACATGAGTGGCGGCCAGCACCGACTTGTGCGGATGGCTCTGGCGCACTGCGGTATCGCGGTGTGAGTGCTGCAGACGTTCCCGACTTGCCACTAACCCCGCCGCTGCGCGGGCTGGGCTGGGACGGCGCCTTCACTGCCGCTGTCGAGGCGAAGCGCCAGGATTTGTGGCGGGCGGCGGTTCGCCGCGGCGGGCAGGCGCTGTGTCCGGCGCCTTCACAGGTGTTTGCAGCCTTCGACGCAGACTTTGAGCGCGTGAGTGTGGTCATCGTGGGGCAGGACCCGTATCCACGGCAAGACCACGCTATCGGCGTCGCTTTTGGAGTCCCAGCCCCTGTCGGTTCGGTGCCCATAGTGCTGCCGGCAACGTTGCGCAATATCGCCTGCGAACTTGCCGATGACGTTGGTTGCGATGCGTTGATGAGTTCAGCAGACCAGCGAACTCAGCCACGCAGAGGGGACCAGGGGCAGGTGGCCCCCGACAGAGCAGCGGTGGCTGGCGGGCAGGGGACACACGGCAGCCACGGCAGTTCAGCGCACGGTCAGCATGTCGACGCCAGTCTCAGCTCGTGGACTCGACAGGGGGTGCTGTTGTTGAATCGCGTGCTGACCTGCGAAGCGGGGAAATCGTGGGCACATGAGGACGTGGGCTGGCAGTTGTTCACCGATGCGGTGGTCGATGCCCTAGTGGCGCGTGGCAACCCGCTGGTGGCGATTCTGTGGGGCAAGCAAGCACAGCAGCTGCGGCCGCGATTCCACGAGTTCCCAGTCATTGAAACTTCTCACCCTTCGCCGCTGTCCGCATACCGAGGGTTCCGCGGCAGCCGACCATTTACCCGATCAAACGCGTTGTTAGCAAGGATGGGACACCCAGGGATTCACTGGTGCTAACGCAGGCAGGCAGCGCCTTCGGCTGCCCTCGCACGTGGTTCGACGCGTTGCCGCCAGCGGTGTCGATATCGCAAGGGCGACTACATTTGCCTGCGGAGGTGGCCTAGTGTCGACAGTGCTGTTTGTGTGTACTGCCAATATCTGCCGCTCCCCGTATGCCGAAGCATCAATGAAGGCGATGCTCGGTCCACACACACCTTTCACTGTGCTCAGTGCCGGAGTGCAGGCCGCATGGTTGGAAACAGCGGGGGAGCCGGCTTGTGCCGAAATGCCCTACGGACGAACGACCTCCGAAGCAGCGACTATCGAGCACCTTGAGCCCCACGTGTCCACGCAACTCAATGCGGATTTGATCCGCAGCGCTGACTTGGTCATTGCCTTTGAGCAACGTCACCGCGCGGCAATCATCGACCTGGTGCCGCGTGCACAGCTGAAGACTTACACCGCTCGACAAGCCCAGCGACTTGCACGGGCAGTAGCCGCTCAGGTGTGGCCAGACTCTGCGCCGGAACGCACTGGTGATGCCTTGCGCGATCTGAATGCTGCACGCTCCTGGGCGCCGTTTGCAGATGATGCCGATGTTGCCGACCCGCACGGATATGGCGTGGCAGCCCATGAATTGTGTGCTGATGAAATTG
>CAYFKX010000181.1:0-2903 GCA_964343545.1 uncultured Bifidobacteriaceae bacterium
GGGCACTGGTCGACACAGGCCCCACATGTAGTGCACGACCACAGCACCGAGTCGTCGAGTGCCACCGGATTCTGCGCGCTCGCTCGGTGACCGCGCTCGTCCCAGCCGTCACTGCCCGAGTGCGCGCTGCTGCCGCGCGCACCCACGAGTAGCGAGTCCTCCCCATCGTTGAGCATGGCATCGCGCATGCCCATCACCAGCAACTTCGGCGACAGCGGCTTATCCGTTGCCCAGGCGGGGCATTGCGACTGGCAGCGGCCGCACTCCGTACAGGCAAGCAGGTCCAGCCGCGCCTTCCACGAGAGATCGGCCACCGTTGCGGTGCCGAGCACGACGTCATCGGCCGGGTCCTCGAAGTCAATCGGCTCACCCTTGGAGAACATGGGCAGCAGCGGTCCGAGTCCGGTGGGTCGGCGCGCAAAGTAGATGTTCGGTACCGCGGTGAGGATGTGCATGTGCTTGCTGTGTAGCACGAAGAGCAGGAAGCCAAGGATCACGAGCACATTCGCCAGCAGTAGCACGGTCTCCCAGGTGTGCACTGCGGACTCAGGTAGCGAAGTGAACGCGCCGGCAGCCCATTCGCTCAAGAATCCACCGCTGGGATAAGGGAAGCGCCCTGATGCAACCTGCGCGCCGCGATAGCCAACCAAGGTGGTGATGACAAGGGTGATCATCGCGATGACGAGCCAAGCAGTGGCCGTGTGTGAGCCGAAGAATCGTGATGTGCGGCCGATGCGCGTCGGGGACTGGCGTATGCGCAAGGTTGTGAACAACACCAGTGCGACCGCGATGGCGACGGTGAACGCATCTTCTGCAAACGCGACGGCCGGCCAGCGGCCGATGAGCGGGATGGCGTAGTCCGGATTGAACAGCGCGCCCCAGGCTTCCAGGATGGTCAGGGCTAGGACGATGAATCCGTAGAACACGAGGAAGTGCGCGATACCTGGCACGATCCAGCGCAGTAAGCGCCGCTGCCCGACCACTTCGGCGGCCACGCTGGTCACGGCCGCCGCCTGTGCTCGACGCGGCCCCGCTGGGTTCGCCCCAGTGCGCACAGTCCGCCACAACTGTCGCAGGCGATGCGCTGCCAGCACAAGCACGAGCAACGTCGCGCCGAGCCCGACACTCAGTCGAATCACCAGGTCGAGGTCCAAAACCCATCCCCTTGTCGCGGTTCTCATGCTCTCTTCAGGCAGGGTCGCGATTCTGCCGCCCGTTGGCGTGTGCGGGCATGTGTCACCATAGCCTCAACGCCTTCTGAGACTGGAAAGCCTGGGATGTGAAAGGAGTCTCCCGCCGTGAGCCGTCTGCTGCGTGTGCTGGCCTGGTCGGCCCTGGCAGCAGGCTGCGTAGTCGCGGCGGGCACGCAGCAGCAACTGGAGGCCACCACCAGCGGTTCTGCTTCGACACCTGCGGACACGGCCAACCTTCGTGCCTTGACCGCCAGCGCAGCCGGGCATTCGTCGGTCTCAGCTCGGCTCGTTCACGGCAGCGACACAGCCGAGATGACATTGACACACAGCGGGTCGACGCCACGGTCACTACTCAACCGCGTGGTCTGTGACAACCAAAGCGAGCCACAACGCCTCTACTGGTGTGAAGTAACCGATATTCGTGGGCCGGCCGCGAGCACCGTGGGTCGAGCCGAAGGCGACCCTGCTAGTGGCAGCCTGGACCAGCAAGTGCATCTGGTCTATGACTTGCTCGGCTTCACGTCCGACTACTACACCGAACGTTTCGGCTACGACCTCACCGACAACATCGGCCTCGGGGTGCAAGGTGATCCCGACGGGACCCGCACACTAAGCGCGACCGTGAACGCCTGCAGCGAGACAAACCCGTACTGCGACGACATCAACGCGTACTGGATGCCCGCACCTCTAGCCGATGACTTCAACTCTTATCAACTCATCGGCGGGAGTATCTCCATCTCGGCGGGTCTGGCAGGCATCTCCGATGTCATTGCCCACGAGTTGCAGCATGGTGTCACTGATGCCATTGCAAACCTGGCCTACCAAGGTCAAGCTGGTGCGATCAACGAGAGCATCAGCGATGTCTTCGGTGAACTGGTGGACCGCGCGAAGCAGCTCAAGGACCACGGGCAGATTCAGTACCAATGGAGCATCGGCGACGGCTACACCTGGGGTGGGGTGGCTTCGCAGCCTCTGCCATTCCTACGCAGCCTCAGCGACCCGTACGGCAAACCGACGCAAGCGCCAACGCGTTTGCCCGGTCAGGCACAGGGCTGCCGAGGGTGGCAGCCGGATCGGATGAGTAGCCCATGTTGGGATACCGACCCGCGCAATGATGATTACGGTGGCGTGCACACCAACAGTGGCGTGGGCAACAAGTTGGCGTACCTAGTCAGCGCCGGTGGCACATTTAACGGGCACAAGGTGACCGGCATTGGTGACGACGCCACAGCGAAGTTGTGGTGGGACTTGCTGCCGCGGTTGTCGAGCAATGCCGACTACTACGAGCTGGGCAACGACCTCGCCGGCGCGTGCGCGAGTTTGGTCGCGAAGTCAGCGCTGGTGGCGAACGCCTGCACGACGACTGTGAAGCCCGCGATTCGCGCAACGGAAATTGCTAACCGGCGCGTGACTTTCAGCCGCTTGCCGACGAGGGTAAAAGCTGGCGCCACCATCAAACCGATTGTGCGCGTCGGCGCATGGATGCGCAGCGATCTCAATGTGCCGATGTACGGGCAGACGGCCTATCTGCAGATGCGCAGTGGTGGTCGCTGGATTGCTATCGCCAAGGCGCGCACGGACGCTAGCGGGGTCGCCCGATTCGCCGCGAAGATCCGTGCGACCGGGGTGTACCGCCTTGCCCTTGCGGCCAATCAGGTCGTCGGTGAGACCGGTGGCACTCGAGTGACCATCCGCGTCAGCTGACCCTGA
>CAYFKX010000182.1:0-2900 GCA_964343545.1 uncultured Bifidobacteriaceae bacterium
TCATCGCAGACGCCGCACTCATCGGCATGGTCGGGGCACTCGTGCTCTGCCTGGTCCTGCCCAACCACGACGGCGTGCTCACCTCACTGCAACGGCGATGGCTTGCGCGTGCACGAAACGCAAGTGTGGCGTTGTGGCTGGCAACAGTTCTCATCGCGCTGGCGACCACCGCGGAGGTGATGGGCTCGTCCCTCACCCAGACACTGGGTCAACCGGAGTATCTGGCGAGCCTGCTCACCCAGACGACCCTGGGCAAGTCACTTGCTTTGCAGGTAGTCGTTGGCGCTCTGCTGGCCGCCGTAGTCGTGCTGCCTCGGACTCCGATGGCCGTCCTGCTGCTACTCCTCGGGCCAATCTGCATCATCGTGGCCCGTGCGAGCACTGGCCACTCCGGGAACTCCGACTGGCACATGGCCGCGGTGGAGGCCTGGTCACTACACATCATCGCGGTGACCACATGGGTCGGCTCGGTGGCTGCCGCGGCCTGGCACTTGCGTCGCGACCACGATGCTGCTGTCACGCTGCTAGCACGATTACGCCCGGTCGCGCGAGTGTGTGCTCTGGTGTTGGTTGCGAGCGGAGCCGTCAGTGCCGCTATCCGTGTGGGCAGCCCAACTGAACTGCTCACCACCAGCTACGGCCGAGTGCTCGTCGTGAAGATGGTGGTGGTGCTGGCCATCGTGGCACTGGCAGCGCTGCGTACGCCCACTGCAGCAACGCTGGCGGGGTTCCTGCGCCGCGAACTGGTACTCATGGCGGTGGCGGTCAGCGCATCGGTCGTGCTGTCGCGCACGGCACCACCGGTCGACCCGGATGCAGGCGCGCTCGCATCGCCCTCACCGGCACGAATTGCCCTGGGGTTCCCGTTGCCCCCCAAGACAGACACCGCCAACCTGCTGTGGGCGGTGTGGCGACCGGAGGTGCTGTGGAGTGCGGTTGCAGTGAGTGCAATCACCGCTTACCTGCGCGCCGTCAAGCGGCTGCGCACCCGCGGTGATTCCTGGTCGCGGGCGCGCACGGCTTCCTGGGTGGCCGGCTGGCTGGTGGTGGTCTACGCCACGAGCGGACCACTCGGCGTCTATGGGCACCTGTTGTTCAGTGCCCACATGGTGCAACACCTGTTGCTAGTGATGGTGGTCCCGATTCTGTTGGTCTGCAGCGCACCCACCACTTTGGCCCTGCGCGCGCTGCCGGCAACCAGCGGCGGCACCGGACCGCGCGAATGGCTGCTCAGTGCGCTGCACTCGCGCTACCTCAGCTTCTTCGGACATCCACTGATTGCGTTCGCAAACTTCATCGCCGGGTTCTTCGTGCTCTACTTCAGCGGCGCATTCGAGTGGCTGATGGAGTCCCACACCGGCCATGTGCTCATGCAAGCGCACTTCCTGGCAACGGGTTACCTGTTCTTCTGGGTGCTCATCGGAGTGGACCCGTCACCGCGACGCGTCCCGCACCCAGCCAAGGTTGGCTTGGCAATCCTTGCTACTCCGTTCCACGCGCTCTTCAGCGTGATCATCATGCAAAGCGACACAGTCCTCGCCCGCGACTACTTTCAACAGTTCGCCGCTGAGTTCGCAACCGACTCTTTACGCGACCAGTACACCGGAGCGGCGTTCGGCTGGGCTTTCGGCGAAGTGCCCATGGTCATCGTCATCGCAATCGCGGTCACGCAGTGGGTTCGCGCGGACGCTCGCGCAGCGGCGCGCTTTGACCGTGCTGACGACGCACGGCGGGCTCGACAAGAAAGCCTGTCCGACGCGAGCAGAAACGGCGACGGCGGCGACTAGCGCGAGTCACTGCGATGCGGTCGACCGCAGCAAGGCGCAAAAATCAGAATAAGCAAGGTTTAGCGGGCGGGCCGCACTCAGCAGGAGCTTCCTGAAAAACTCGGCTGGTACTGCGCTCAGAACGGGCGGCGCTCCAGTGCCCGGCGCCGATAACGGCGCAACGCGCGGCTGGTCCACCACAACGCGCCAGCGAACGCCACCATGAAGAAAATCTTGGTCGTCCACGCTCCGACGCCGCCCCCAGGCGGGCCCTGGGTCACCGGCGGGATGAACACGCTGGCATCAGGTGACGGTGAGTACCCAGCTGGCGGAGCGAACTCGAAGGCATAACTGTCAGTGACGACATGGCCGTCCTTGGACGCGATGCGATAAGTGACTGTGTAGGTGCCCGCATCGGTGATGTCCTCGACGCCGACGGCCGCAGTGTCGCCGTTGACCAGCGTGTTGCCGTTGTCCACCTGCGAGCCGTCCGGGCCAATCACTGTGATGATGTTGCTTGCCATCTCCAGGATGTCCTCGCCGAACTGCAAGACGATGTTTTTCGGCGCCTCGACCACAGTGGAACCCGCGGCCGGCGTCGCCGCCAGCAGTTCCGCATGTGCACTCGCAGGGGCGATGCCAGCGAGCGGGCCGGTCAGGATGCTGGCGGCCACTACAAGCGCCGCGCCCCATGCGGCGCGCAGTGCGGCGCGACGACGAGACGACTTCAGTGTGCCCATGATCGCTCCTTTGGACTGTCTGGTGCCTGCGGCATCGGTCTCACGATAGCCATCGGCCGTACTCGGGGACCGATGCCGGCGCGATCGGCTCACAGGCTGGCCGCGATGAGGATGTTGGCGACCGTCAGCAAGCCGATGAGGAAGTAGTTGCCGGTCGGGCCAGAGTCGGTCGCAGTCTTCGCCCCACGGTTGAGCCGGAAAGCCAGCGCCGCGATGACGAGCAGCACGACGAACTTCACGCCGACCTTGCCGTGGTTGACATCATCGCCGGCCATCGAATCGATGGCCACCAGCCCGATGCCACTGAGCAGCATGAGCAGCGAGGAGTGCCACACCGCTCCGCGTGCCTGCACGATCTTCTTGTGCAACGCAGCACCGACACCGACTGCCAGGC
>CAYFKX010000183.1:0-1489 GCA_964343545.1 uncultured Bifidobacteriaceae bacterium
AGCCTCCCATGCGCCCGTGTCGCCGATGTCGATGCGGACCACGCCGACCTCGCGCACGCTGTAGCCGCATGCGCTTGCCAGGGCGGTCGCCCCCGCGACGGTCAAATAGTTGCGGCCTTGGATGCGCGTCATGTGTGTGCGCAGCAGGAAGTCGGTCATCTCGCCCGCGACCTTCGCTTCGAACCGCGCGCGCGACAGGCTGAGGCTTGCCTCGGCCGACTGCTGGTGCCTGACGATCTCTTGGTCGTTCATCGTGAGGTCATCCTTGTCGTGTGCAGCCAGGTGCTTCCCTTGTGGAACATGAGGTGGACGCCAGTGATTCCCGGGCAGAACTCGCAGCCGAGGTAACCGGCAAACTGCGACCACACGGTGTCCTTGACATCAATGTTGGATGCGGGGACAAGCCACTCGGCTCGGGTCGGATGCGTGCAGGACCCTCCGCAATGTGCGCACCGGATGGCGTCATCCGAATTGCCCCCTGATTGACCGTAAAGCCGCATCACCCGATCTTCGTTCTGATCTTCACTCATCACAGCACCTCCCCGCCGTCGATCACGGCGCGAAGGGTGGCGAGGTCGGCCTCGGCCCGCTTGATGTTCTCTTCGGCGGTGCGCAGCGCCGATCTTGTCGGCCGCGCCCGCCAGCGCCGTCGACGCCGCGCGCATCAGCTCGGCGGAGCGCCTGTCGCCGGCCTCGATCACCCGCGCGCGCAGGTCGAGCACATCCTCGAGGGTATGCACATCGGGCGTGCGGTCGTGGCTGATGCGGGCCCAGCCGGGCCACACATGCGACCGCGCGTAATCGGTCCTCATCTCGTTGTCGGTGAAGCCACCCTCAGCCAGCGACTCGGCAGCCTTCTTCTTCTCGGACATCCGTCCTCGATGCTGCGGACACTATGTATTATGTTAAGTGGCCTCGGTCCGCATGGAGGCCAATAACGGTGCCTTTCGTCGCGATCCGCCGTTCGGTCGCTCCGACGATTCACACCATAACCTCATCGGTTGCCGCGCGTCAAGTACTCCAATCTTTCGGAGCGTGCCTTCTCGGCGCTCCAACGATCGGGGTGGACGATGCGGAAGGTGCCCTGCTCCCGAATCTGCTCGCAAGGTCCACTTCAAGCTCGGTGAGCGCGAGGCCGGCGACGGTCGCCATCACATCCCCGGTGCCGGCCAGCCATCGGTAGACATTGCTGCGCGGGATGCCCTTGCGCTCAAGGCGTACGGCGAGCCAATAGCGCGAGAGGCCGCGCTGCTTCAGCCGGGCGTTGACGATATCGCGCAGGTCCACGACCCATAGACAACGCCGCCGCATGATCCGAGGTTTGGCGATCTGGTGCCATCAGTGACACCATCAGGGAAGATTGCTTGGGAAAGCCTGATTGAGCGCCGCCCGCCGCTTCGCGCAGCCGCATTCGCCCTTCACCACGACCTTGACGACCTGCGCGACCCCGGTCGCCCTGGCGACCTTCTCCACCACATCCCCGAGCCCC
>CAYFKX010000183.1:1555-2844 GCA_964343545.1 uncultured Bifidobacteriaceae bacterium
GGAGAAAGGTCCCCAGCTTGAGGTCTGTGCCTTCTCCCACTGCATGCAGCCGTTCTCGCTGGCTCCGACACCTTGCGGGTAGGTCTGACAAGGCTTATGCGAGAAGCACAGCGCGTTGACGATCCTCTCCGTGCTTAGCACGGTGTGCGGAGGCTTGAGCGGAAACGCGTGCTCGTAGCAGATTCCGTGCGCCCACAGCGACGCGTCGGTGCAGACCAAAGGATCGCAGGCAGAGTCCGACGCGGTAGGCTCGCACAATTCGTACGCACTTGCGAGCGCGAATCCGCAGATGCACACATTCATTGTCATGCGTCGATCCGCCATGTTGGTGCACGGCGTGTCGAGGTAATCGTCGCAGATCAGGCTGACGCACATGGGCACCTCAAGCTCACGCGAGATCGTGGTGTCGATGACCTGCGTCTCGATGCCTGTGATGCAGCAGTACCGATACTGAACCGTCCTCAGCGTCACCTCGACGAGCGCAGTGCCCGTGCCGTAGTAGCAGCACTTGCCGCCGCCGTCGGGACCGCTCCGAGTCACGACGAGCGGACCAACCTGCGCCCAGGTCGCGGTTACGAAATACTCAATCCTGTAGAACTGCTCTTGCTGAATGTTGTCGCACTTGCATGCCTCGGCATTCGGCCAGGTCAGGCTGTAGTCGTACTGGCCGGCGATGCCGACCACCGAATAGCTTGAGTTGTACGACTCGCCGCACATGTCCGTGCAGGTAGACCCGGGGCAGTCCGGGCAGCACTGCTGCCACAGCGCGTTCACTCCTTCGGCTCCTGCTTCTTCGCGCGGCCGATCTTGGGCTGCGGCAGGAACAGCCCCACCGCGCCCGTGAGCGCCCCGAACAGGACGCCGCCGTACGGAAAGCCCTGCGACGCCTCGCCGGCGGCGCTCAGGCCGATGGAAACCCACGAATGCAGGAACTGGTACCGCCGCTCGGCGTCGTCGATTGCACCGACGAGCGCCTTCTGGTTGTACTCCACATAGCCGTTCCACTTGTTGACCACCGCGTCGACTTCGTCGAGCGTGTAGGCGCGGTCGATGTCCTCGGGGCCCTCGGCGATGGCCGACTTGACGCCCTTCGGAACATCGACCCGCACCCACTGCTGCAGGTCGCAGCCCTGAGCCGCAGCCATCGCGACGGCGAGCGCCGCGCAGGAGACGATGACCGCCTTACTTCTTTTCGTCATGCTCGTACCTCGCGAGCTGCAGCGCGATGGCCTGCAGCGAGTTGCGGATGTCGTGGATCGCCTTGTCGTGCCGCTGCAGCACCTCGGTGT
>CAYFKX010000184.1:0-2821 GCA_964343545.1 uncultured Bifidobacteriaceae bacterium
TTCCCGACGCGAGTGTGCGCAGGCGCAGCACCATCATCGCGCGCACTACCTCGCGTTCAACTGGCTCGCCGATTCCCGCCGCGTGGCTGCGGATGATGGCGTGTTGCAGGTCGGTGCGTTCAGCCGCTGGCACCGCGACATGTGCCAAAGCGCCGAAGCCTGTGCTCACTCCGTAGACCGGGGTCGGTGACTGCGCGAGCTTCTGCACGACTGCGCGACCACGGGCCATCGCGTCCAGTGCGCTGGCATCGAGTCGCACTGGCACTCCATGGCGGGCCACGGCGACCACATCGGCGGCGCTGAGACCGCTGGAGGTGATGACGATGCTCATGTCGACTCCTTGGAGGTTCGCGCGGCGGTTGAACCAGTGGCTGAGATGCCGCGCACGGTCACGCGAGGTCCGGTCTCATCGGGATCTGCACACCGCGCTCCTGCGCTACCTCATCGGCACGCGGGTACCCGGCGTCCACATGGCGGATGACGCCCATACCCGGGTCGTTGGTGAGCACCCGCTGCAGCTTCTGCCGCGCCAACTCCGTCCCGTCTGCGACGCTCACTTGCCCGGCGTGGATGCTGCGGCCGATGCCGACGCCGCCACCGTGGTGGAGCGACACCCACGACGCGCCCGATGCGGTGTTGACCAGCGCGTTGAGCAGCGGCCAGTCGGCGATGGCATCGGAACCGTCGGCCATGGCCTCGGACTCGCGGTAGGGCGAGGCGACCGAGCCGCAGTCGAGGTGGTCGCGGCCGATAACGATGGGCGCACTCACCTCGCCACTGGCGACGAGGTCGTTGAAGGCGACGCCGGCTTTGTCGCGCTCTCCATAGCCAAGCCAGCAGATGCGTGCCGGCAGACCCTGGAACGCCACGCGTTCCTGCGCCATAGTGATCCACCGGCGCAGCGGCTCGTTGTCGGGAAACAGGTCGAGCACCGCCTTGTCGGTGCGGTGGATGTCTTTGGCGTCACCTGACAGTGCCACCCATCGGAAGGGCCCCTTGCCTTCGCAGAACAGCGGGCGGATGTAGGCGGGGATGAAGCCCTCAATCTCGAACGCGCGGTCGAAGCCGCCCTTGCGCGCTTCGTCGCGGATGGAATTGCCGTAGTCGAACACCTCGGCACCACGGTCCTTGAAGGCGACCATCGCAGCAACATGTGCGGCCATCGAGGCCTGTGCTCGGTCGGTGAAGCCGCGGGCATCGCGCTCGCGGTAACTCTCGGCGTCGTCGAAGTCAACGCCGGCGGGGATGTAGAACAGCGGGTCGTGGGCGCTGGTCTGGTCGGTGACGACATCGACCTCCACATCCATCGCGAGCAGCGCGGGCAGCATGTCGGCGGCGTTGCCCACCACTCCGATACTCACTGCTTCTCCGGCTGCCTTGGCCGCGGTCGCACGGCGCACCGCAGCAGGAAGGTCGGTGGCGATCTCATCGAGGTATCGCGTCTCGACGCGACGCTGCAACCGCGTGCCGTCGATGTCGATGACGAGGCAGACCCCGCCGTTCATCGTCACCGCCAAGGGTTGTGCACCGCCCATGCCGCCGCAGCCGGCGGTCACCGTCAGAGTGCCCTTCAGGCTGCCGCCGAAACGCTTGGCAGCAACGGCGGCGAAAGTCTCATACGTGCCTTGCAAGATGCCCTGGGTGCCGATGTAGATCCACGAGCCCGCCGTCATCTGCCCATACATCGTCAACCCCAGCGCCTCAAGGCGACGGAACTCCGGCCAGGTGGCCCAGTCGCCGACCAGGTTGGAGTTGGCCAGCAGCACCCGTGGCGCCCACTCGTGGGTCTGCACCACACCAATCGGTTTGCCGGACTGCACCAGCAGCGTCTCATCGGCCTTCAGTGACTGCAGTGTGCGAGAGATGGCGTCGAAGGACTGCCAGTCGCGGGCGGCCTTGCCGGTCCCGCCGTAGACCACGAGCTCGTCGGGCCGTTCGGCCACATCCGGGTCGAGGTTGTTGTGCAACATGCGCAGGGCCGCCTCTTGCGGCCAGCCGAGGGCGGACAGTTGGCTGCCTCGGGCTGCGCGCACTGTGCGTGCGCCGGTGCTGGCGGTCATGGTCACGACGCGCTCCTTGAGTTCTCGTGGTGTTGCTCGTGGTGTGCGACAGAGGCGTCAGATGAGTGCACTCGCGTCCGCGTGGCCAGGCCGGCGGCAGCTTCCAACAGGCACAGCGCGGCTAGACGCACGGTGCGCCCGTCAGGGGCGTCGGCAGCAGCGTCGACCTCGGTGATGTCCAATGACCGCACCTGCGGCCGATTGCTCGCGTAGTAGACGAGGTCGCGCAGGTACTGCGCACTCACGCCACCGGGGCTCGACGCGGGGCAGCCGGGAGCGACGCTGCGGTCGCAGACATCCACATCGATATCTATATGTGTGGCTCGGTCACCGATGACGGCCATCGCCTCGTCGATGACATCCGCGGCACTGCGCCGGTGGCAGTCCTCTCGGGAGATGATGTGGATGCCGAAGTCGCGAGCACGCTCGTAGTAGGCGCGAGAGTTCGCGAAACCCGCGATGCCGATCTGCACGATGTGCGTCCCCGGCAGTCCCGCCTCGACGAGTTGGCGCACCGGGGAGCCGTTCGACCAGCCGTCGCGCAGGTCATGGTGGGCATCGAAGGTGATGAGGGCGCTGTCTGCGAGTTGGCCGTGAAAGAGCCCCAGCATGCTGGGGTAGGTGACCGAGTTGTCGCCGCCGATGACGGCGGTCAGGCGGGGGTGCGGTGCGATTGAGCGCAGGATTGCCTGGCTGCGTTCGAATCCGTCGGCAGCGTCCGGGTTGCTGATGTCTCCGAGGTCTAAGTTCGACAGTGTCCC
>CAYFKX010000185.1:0-2818 GCA_964343545.1 uncultured Bifidobacteriaceae bacterium
GTGCTGCCGAGGGCAACGAGTGCTTGCGCCGTCAGAGCCGCATCGCGCAACCAGAAGTAGCGGTAGTCCCAGTTGCGAACGCCGCCGACGCCTTCGGGCAGGCTGGTCGTCGCTGCGGCAAGGATGGCCCCCGTGCGCTCGTGGCACAGCGCCTTCAATGTCAATGCGCTGCGGGCAACTTCCTCCTGATGGTGCTCGGGCAAGGTCAGGCGACGAAGCCAACTCCGCCAAAAGTCTTCAGTGATACCGCGACGCTGGCTCTCGGCGAGACGATGACTGCCGATGTCGTCCGTGCCGGCTCGCAACTCCACCACGAAGTCGCGTCGCTGTGGTGTCGGATTAATCGTGCCAACAGCTGTCTCGTGCAGGCCTTCATGAGAGATCTCCCATTCAGCCTCTGGGCAGCGCAGGACTACCGGCTCAGCGCCACCCATCACCCGTACCCCGTCGTCTGTGATTTCTAGTCGCACGGCTACCTGCCCGAATTCGGGCCGTGGGGCAAACACGATACGTACCGGCACGCGGGCGTTGATGGCTCGCACAAGTCGCGTGATGAGGGCAGTGCTGTGAGCCTGGCTGTCACTTCGGTCGAGATAGTCCGTCACCGTCAGCCCCGCCCAGCGGGTGGTGATTGTCATGGTGCCGGGGCCGTAGGTCTGGGACAAGGGAGTAGTCGGGGTCACAGGTGAGATGCTCAAGTGACCGGCGGCTTCGCCACCAAGCAAGTCCGCGAACAGCGCAGGGGAGTCCACCCCTGGGTGGCACAGCCAACTCACTCGACCTTGTGGTGTGACCAGGGCGAGCGCATTGCCATCGGACAGCAAGCCATGGTCCTCAATCGGCGTCGCCGCCGCCCCGGCCAGCCAGGTGCGGCGCTCCTCAGCGAGGGTTGCGAACAGCCTCGCAGCGTCGAGTGGGTCATCAACGCGATGCCCTGCCGCGGTCTTGCCTGCGCCAACTTTGACGCCGACATCTGGTCCGGAAAGCACCTCGAACACGGTCTCATCGGTTGCGTCATCGCCGACGAATATTGCCGCGGTTGCGCCGTGGCCAGCCCGAAGTGCGGTGAATGCGTTTCCCTTGTCCATCTTGATGACCGAGAACTCCAGGACTGCTTTGCCGAAAGTCAGATAGATGTCTGGCTGTGAGCCCGGCCCGGTCAGCAGCCGAGTTGCAAGTCGGGTTGAGTCGGCACTTGCGCACCGACGCAGATGCACCGCGATACTCGCGGGCTTGTGTTCCACCATGGCGCCCGGGATGCCCGTAGTCAAACTATCGATTTCGGTGGACAAGTGGCGCAGGCGCTGAGCGAGTGCGGGTTCGAGGTCGCGCATGAAGTCGACATCAAACTCTGATCCGTGGCTGCCGATCAGATGAATCTCCGCCGGTAGGCGCGACAGAGTCGCTAGGTCTCGAAGGGAACGACCTGAGACGACGGCGACGGTGGTGTTGGCGAGGCCAGACAATGCCCGCAAGGCTACGACTGACTCCGCGAGCGGCAAGGCTTGCGAAGGGTCATCCACGATGGGGGCGATGGTGCCGTCGTAGTCACAGCCGACGAGAATCGATGGCGCGCGTGCCAAGGCTCGCACAGCGTCAAGCAACTCCGGGGTCACAGACTGATTCCCGACCCTTCCCGTAGGTCGATGACCTGCCTTTCGCTGGCTTGGCCCAAAGCGCTCAGGAATGATTGCGACCACTTTGCGACGTCGTGTTGCATGACTGCTGCCCGCAGATTGCCCATGCGCCGAGCCTTCTCGGTCTTGGATGCCCGCACTGCGCGCAAAATCATCCGCTTCATGCCCTCGGTGTCGTAGGGATTGATCAGCCAGGCGTCGGTCAATTCCTGCGCGGCGCCAGCAAACTCGCTGAGCACAAGTGCGCCATCGTCATTCACGCGGGCGGCGACGTATTCCTTCGCGACGAGGTTCATCCCATCTCGCAGCGGCGTTACGAGCATCACATCAGCAGCCATGTAAAACGACACGAGGTCATCCGACGGCATCGACTGGTAGAGGTATTGGATCGGCGAGGTTCCCAACCGGCTCAGATCGCCGACGGCCCGCCCGATTGCAGCTTCTACTTGCTCGCGGATGCGCTGGTACTGCTCCACGTTCTGCCGACTTGGACTCGCAATCTGCAGGAATACCGTCTCATACGGGTCCAGTGAGCCTTCCTCAAGCAACTCAACCATCGCCTGCAGACGTACTTCGATGCCCTTTGTGTAGTCCAGGCGGTCCACACCGAGCAGCAAAGTGCGCGGGTCGCCGACGTCGGTTCTTACCCGCTGGGACATCTCAATGGCAGTGCTGTTCAAAGCCTGGCGGTGGATGTGCGCGCTGTCGATGGAGATCGGAAATGCATCGACGCTGACGACTCGTTCAACCCGATTGGCCGACCCAGCCATGATCACCCCGCCACCGGCGATTTCCGCATGCGTCAAAGCGCTCACGCTCGCCAAGAAGTTGCTGACGGAGTCAGCAGTTTGAAAGCCCAGCAGGTCAGCTCCGAGCAGCCCGTTGAGTAAGTCCAACCGCCAAGGCAGGCGGCGAAAGAGTTCTGGCGGCGGAAACGGGATGTGCAAGAAGAAGCCGATGCTCACATCTGGGCGCAGTTTGCGAAGCATCTGGGGAAGTAGTTGCAGTTGGTAGTCGTGTACCCAGACCGTGGCGCCCCGTGGAGCCTCTGACGCCACGACATCGCTGAAGCGGCGGTTGACTGTCTCGTATGTCTCGTATGTGCTTCTGCTGTAGACCGGCGAGACCACGGCATCGTGGTACAGCGGCCACAGCGTCGCATTACAGAAGCCTTCGTAGTG
>CAYFKX010000186.1:0-2812 GCA_964343545.1 uncultured Bifidobacteriaceae bacterium
ACTCAGATCCACGCGGCCGGGTCCCATAGGGGTGAAGTCTCGCCTATGGGCAGAACCCGGGCCGGCACACCGACTGCAGTCGCCCCATCGGCAACATCCTGCAGCACCACAGCACCTGCGCCAATGCGTGCATGAGCGCCCACGGTGACTGACCCGAGCACAGTGGCACCGGCACCGAGCACCGCGCCCGTGCCGATTCGTGGGTGGCGACGGCCGGGGTTTGCGCGGGTCCCGCCGAGGGTGACGCCATGGAACAGCACGACATCGTCACCGACAACCGCAGTCTCGCCGATGACGATGCCCATGCCGTGATCGATGAACACTCGCCGACCCACAGCAGCCGCAGGATGAATCTCAACTCCAGTGAGCATGCGTGACCAGGTAGCGATGACTTTCGCAAGTAGCTTCAAGCGAACTTGCCACAGCCGATGGGCTAGGCGATGAGCCCACAGCGCATGCAGCCCTGGGTAGGTCAGCAGTACGTCGAGCGAGTTCCTTGCCGCTGGGTCACGCTGCAAGACAATGTCAACGTCCTCGCGCAGCGTGATGAGAAGTCCCCGGCGACGGACAGCGGTCATGCGTCTACCAAGTCTGCAAACAGCGCGGTTGAGAGATAGCGCTCGCCGTATGAGGGGATGACCACGACGACCAACTTCCCGGCGAACTCCTCGCGACGTGCGACCTGCGCAGCCGCCCACAACGCCGCCCCCGAGGAGATTCCCACCAGCAGTCCCTCTTCGGCGGCAGCCCGGCGGGCATAAGTGAATGCGTCCTCATTAGCGACATCAATGATCTCGTCGTACACCGCACGGTCAAGGATGTCGGGCACGAAGTTGGCGCCGATTCCCTGAATCGGGTGACCTGACGGCGCGCCACCGTTCAGGATGGGCGAGGCAAGGGGTTCGACACCGAACACCTTGACATCGGGGTTGCGCTCTTTAAGTACCTGGCCGACACCGGTGATGGTGCCACCGGTTCCGATGCCCGCCACGAACGCGGCTACCTGACCGTCGGTATCTGCCCAGATCTCTTCAGCCGTGGTCTCTCGGTGAACCTCTGGGTTGGCTGGGTTGGCGAACTGGCGCACGAGCACAGCACCTTCGCTCGCACCGATCTCCTCAGCCTTCGCCACAGCCCCGCGCATCCCCTCTGTGGCCGGAGTCAAAACGAGTTCGGCACCGTAGGCGCGCAGCAGTGCTCGCCGCTCCTTGCTCATCGACTCGGGCATGGTCAGCACCACCCGGTAGCCGCGCGCAGCACCGGCCATGGCCAACGCGATGCCGGTATTGCCGCTGGTGGCCTCGACGATGGTGCCGCCGGGAGCAAGCTCGCCCCGCTGCTCCGCCGCTTCAATCATTGCCACGCCGATGCGATCCTTCACGCTGTTCGCGGGGTTGTAGAACTCCAACTTCGCGACCACAGTCGCTCCTGCGCCGTCCATCACACGGTTGAGTCGCACGAGCGGAGTGCGACCGACTAGTTGGGTCACGTCTTCGTAGATCTTCACTGCATGTCCTTTCCTTGCCCTCGCCGATTGCCGACGGGATCATGAAATCAAGATTGGGTTATCGAAATGGCTGCCGATGGCTTTCAACTGCGGTTGGCGTTCTAGCAGCGAAATGGCGGCGAGAATGCGGTCCTCTTAGGTCAGCGTGGCCATGCATTGCATGACCACGCTCAGCAAAGCATCTCGGCAACAAAGGCATTGCCGATGCCGTGACCCCCGGAGGTCAAGCCAAACTGCGACAGCGCATTCGGTTTGCTCGCCCGTAGTCAATGTGCCGACGACGCGTGAGCTCACGTCCCTGACAGCAACGAGGCGAGTGCTGGCTCATGTGAGCACGCTAACAGCGGTGAGTTCACAAGGCACGGGCAGACCGCGTGCACAACACTCTTGCATAAGCGTTGCAATTGCGAACACTTCGCGTGAGAAGCGATTCGTTCTGTGACCACACGTAAACGCCATCGGACAGATTCGACCAACGCCGTCATACCGGCTGACGGCGGCACTCCTGCCAGATCCTCACAACACCCCGACAAAGACTGAAGGCCCCCAGAAGGGGGCCGTCAGTCTTTGAGTAGCGGGGACAGGATTTGAACCTGCGACCTCTGGGTTATGAGCCCAGCGAGCTACCGAGCTGCTCCACCCCGCGTCGGCACTCACGAGGATACGCGCCACATCACGCTCTTGCCACCTCGGGGGTAGCAATGTGCCATGAGTGCTACCGGTGCTCACCCTGAGGTCGCAGCGCAGTTCATCCCAAGTAGCCGGTAACGACCTGAGATGCCCAACGCGGCACTACGCCGCCGACGAGCCCGAGCCGCTCGCGCGCCGAGTTGTGGCACCCGGCAGTTTGGCCCGCGCGGTCTGGGCGCGCTTGAGCGCCGCAGCGAGCTTGCGCTGCTGCACCCCGTACTCGGCGAAGTCGCCCTTGGCCAACGCCGCTTGGCCAGCCGCGTACGCGGCCTGTGCGTCGTTCAGCGCTCGCGTGAGGTCTGCTGCTGGGTCGGCCGGCGGCTGCGGGATGCCTGGCTTTGATGGGGTCGGAGTCGACTCCGCCCCGTCAAAAACGACCGCAAGTGCTTGCTCGAACGTATCTTCGAACGCGACCTTGTTGCCGTATGACATGAGCACCTTGCGAAGCACCGGGAAACCTGCGCTCTTGCTCGCACGCACGTACACGGGCTCGACATACAAAATGCCTCGGCCGACGGGCAGGCTCAGGAGGTTGCCGAGATCCACTTGCGAGCCACCAGCCCGAAGCAATGACAACTTCGTCGACACAGCTGGATCGGACTCGAAGTTGTTGTA
>CAYFKX010000187.1:0-2798 GCA_964343545.1 uncultured Bifidobacteriaceae bacterium
ATCTTGGGCAAGGACACCAACCACCACGGCCCTTGGATTCGGGCACATCTGGGAGTGGTACCGCAGCAGGACAACCTTGACCGCGAGCTCACGGTGCGAGAGAACCTCTACATCTACGGCCGCTACTTCGGACTGCCACGGGCGTACATCAACACCAAGATTGAAGAGTTGCTGGACTTCGCGCAGCTCAACGACAAGCGAGACTCCAAGGTTGACTCACTCAGCGGCGGTATGAAACGACGTCTCACCATCGCGCGCGCGCTCATCAACGAGCCTGAAATCCTCATGCTCGACGAGCCGACCACCGGCTTGGACCCACAGGCGCGCCACATTCTGTGGGACCGGTTGTTCCGGCTCAAGGAGCGCGGGGTCACGCTCATCATCACCACGCACTACATGGATGAAGCCGAGCAGTTATGCGATCGGCTCGTCGTCATGGACAAAGGCAGTTTTATGGCGGAGGGCTCACCGGCAAACCTCATCAACGAGTACTCCAGCCGTGAGGTCGTTGAAGTGCGCTTCGGTTCGGACCGCAATCAGGAGATTGCCGACCAGATCAAGGACATTGGTGACCGGGTCGAGGTGCTGCCCGACCGCATCTTGCTCTACACATCAGAGGGCGAGGCGGCTCTGAACCGGATTATCGAGCGCGGCTTGCACCCGTTGACCTCATTGGTGCGACGGTCATCGCTGGAAGATGTCTTCCTGCGCCTGACCGGACGCAGCCTGGTGGACTGAGACGCGATGTCCACCACCCATCTGAGCAGCACATCAACTGCACAGTCCTGGCTTGGCGCGTCACAGCGAGTCTCACCGGAGCGCATCGCAAGGTTCGGCGCTTGGTACGTCGCGGAGTACCGCCTTCGCAACCTCTCCAAGTGGTGGGCGGCCATCCTCGCTTTCGGGCTGGGTAACCCCGTGCTGTACCTCGCATCTTTTGGTTTCGGAATCAGCATGCTTGTTGACCGCGACGGCGCAGCACCGCTACCCGATGGCGTCGCCTACCTCACCTTCCTTGCGCCAGCACTGCTCGCAACTGCCGCCATCCAAGCCACGCAAGATGAGGTCACCTTCCCGATCATGCACGGGTTGAAATGGGAACGCGTGTTTCATGCCATTCAGGCCACCGCAATCACCACTCGCCAACTCGCGCAAGGAATCATGATCTGCGCCCTGATTCGCGCGGTATTCACCGCGGGCATCTACTGGGCGGTGCTCGCAGTTGTTGGGGCATTCACGTCAGCCAATGCCTTACTTGCGATGCCGGCGGCGATTCTCGCCGGCTTGGCGATGTCGAGTGTCATGTTCGCGCTCACCGTGCGTTTCATTGACTCCCAGAACTACCTCGCAACCGTCGGCCGATTCGTCCTCACACCGATGTTCATGTTCTCCGGCACGTTCTTCCCGCTCGAGAGCATGCCGCTTGCAGCCCGCTGGCTCGGCTGGATCTCCCCTCTCTGGCACGCCACCGATCTCGGACGTGTGCTCACCTACGGTCGGGACATCCCGCTGTCGCTGCTACTGATCCACATCGGCTACCTCGTCGTTCTGACCGTCGGCGGCTTCGCCATCGGCCAGCGCCTGCTGGAACGGAACATGACCGGATGACCATCGCCCCCATGCCGACTGGACAGTCCGCAACCACGTCGCTGTCTGTCGCTATCGCCGACCGCGTCGACCGGCGCCTCGGTGCGGGCATCTACGCCCGCCGTGCTCACGCCATGGTCGAACGATTCTGGATCGCATTCCGTTCTAGCCAATGGATGATGATTGCGTCTGGCTTCGTTGAGCCCGTGTTCTCGCTGCTGGCTTTCGGCTTCGGGCTCGGCCACTTCATCGGCACAATCGACGTAGGTGACCGCAGTGTCAGTTATGCGCAGTTCATCGCGCCTGCGCTGCTCGCGTACTCAGCAATGAACGGCGCCATCTACGAATCCACGTGGAACGTCTACTTCAAGATGCACTTCGGCAAGCTCTACCAAGGCATCATGGCCACTTCGATGGGTCCGCTGGATGTTGCACTCGGCGAGATCAGCGCCTGCCTCATCCGCGGTTTTGTCTATGCCGTGGGCTTCATGTGCGTGATGACGCCATTCGGGCTGGTCTCCACGCCGTGGGCGCTGCTGGCGATCCCGGCATCGGTGTTCATCGCCTTTGGTTTCGCGGCCTGCGGTCTGGCGCTGACCTCGTATATGAAGTCCTTCCAGCAGATGGACTGGATTCAGTTCGCGCTTTTGCCCATGCTGCTGTTCAGCGGCGCGTTCTACTCACTGGACATCTACCCCACTGCGCTGCGGTGGATCATGCAGGCACTGCCACTGCACCAAGGAGTCGAGCTCATCCGCGGGGTCATGCTCGCCAACTTCGATTGGGCGCTACTCGGCCACGTTGCCTACTTCACAGTGATGGTCGGCGCTGGCGTGACATTCGCGACGAAGCGGATGAACCAGTTGTTTCTGCGTTAGTCAGAACCACGCAAACTCAGGTTCGCACCGTCGGTCTGCGACCAGCGAGACCTTGACCTACGTCCGATTCTCGTCGCGTCCAGGGGCAAACGTCGCCTCATCAATTCCCAACATCGCTCGGCCAGCAACCCCGCGGCGCAACAGGTCATCAAGGGGTCCGTCGTCACCGTCTTGCAGTGCGTTGGCGGCCACCACCAACTCCTCAGCGACAGCCCGTAGCGCAGCCGCCACAGCTTCTGCGTTCGCAGGGAGTATCTGACGCCACAAATCTGGGTCACTGGCCGCCAGACGAGTAACGCTGGCAAGTCCCGGGCCGCTAACACTCGCCTGCTG
>CAYFKX010000188.1:0-2795 GCA_964343545.1 uncultured Bifidobacteriaceae bacterium
TCCTCGGCGGCGGTGACCTCATCGGCAAGCGCGCTTGCTGCGGCCATGAGTTTGTGCAGCTCGGCTTCATCGTCGGCGGTGGCTTTGCCGGACTTGACTTTGCCTTGCAGCGGTCCGATGGACTTGCCGAGCTCCTTCTGTGAGGCGCGCGCGGAATCGAAGGCGGAGGCGGCATGCCGCCTCTGTGCGTCTGCCTCGACGATCCGGTCGACTATGCCGGCATCCTCCGAACGGGCGGTCTGCGATGCACGCACCAGATCGGGGTTGTCGCGAAAGTTCCGGACATCAAGCATGGCTGCAGCGTAGGGCAAGCCCTCATCGAGCCATTCGTCCTGCTTGGTCGACAGCAGCCTGCCTACCGTGGCAACTATGACCGACCACATCGCTCAGCTGCGCTCGTGGCAGCGCCTCGCCATGCTTACGGTCTTGCTTTGGCCGGTGTACTACCTGCTGATCACGGCGACAAGTGAGCTGCATGGCAACACTGGCGCCAGCCAAGTCTTCTGCCCTGCGGCCGGCGTCGCGGCAGCCCTGATGTACATCGCGTGGCGCTATGACGGACTGCGCGCTCTGAGTTTGGCAGCTGTGACTCTGTCGGCCGAGATGGCGGCGTCTCTGCCCTCGGACCAGCCCTCAGCCCGGGTGTGGCTGGTCGCTGCCGCCCATACGGCGGAGGTGCTTGCCGCATCCCGGATTCTCGCGTGGTTTGGTTCGCGGCTGCATTTTGATGCACTGCCTCTCGCCGTTGTCGGTGCAATCATTTCCAGTGCGGCTTTCGGCGCCGCCGTAGGCGGATTTGTCCTCCTCACAGCTCCTGCCATTGGCTGGTCCGACCACACAGGGCACCTTGTGATGCAGTGGCTCGCTTCGGAGTCCGTGGGGTTAGTCGCTGCTCTGCCCGTCGGTCTGTGCTTGCACGCCCGGGGGTGGGTGAGCGTGAGGACTTTCTCTGCTGAGCTCGCAGCGGCTGTGCTCGTGTTCGGAGGAGCTTGTGCGTTGCTCTTTGCAGAAGTTGGTCTCAGCTACCCCTATCCAGGAGTGTTCGCCACGCTCTGGATTGGTCTGCGGTTTGGAGTGGGGCCGACCGTTGTTGCTGTGGCCACTTATTCCGCGCTACTCGGCGCCGCAACGAACTGGCAACGAGGCCCCTTCGCCGAGGCGGAGGCTGCCCTGTGGTCGCGGGGATTTGTGGCCTCCTTCGCCGTCTGTTGCCTGGTGGTCGCGATCATCGCGGCGCAACGTCGAGAAGCGCTGGAAGATGCGTTGTCAGCGCACACTGAAATGTCACGGATGATCGAACGCGACTCCTTGACGGGCCTATCGACACGTTCCCAACTCGAGCGGATTCTTGAGGCTGCTCTGCAAGAAACTGAGACTCAATCGCGTCCCGTGGCGGTCGTTGCTCTTGATTTGGATTCGTTTGCCGATGTTAATGCAATGTACGGACGAAGCAATGGAGACAGTTTGCTGGTTGAAGTGGCCTCCCGGCTACGCGCACAGCTGCCTAGCGCAAGTTGTGTCGCGCGTATAGGCGGCGATGAGTTCGCGGTCGTGCTGCAATCAGTGCCGAATGCCAGGTTTGCTGAAGAGACTACGAATCACTTGCGGCATTTGATAGCAGTTCCGGTGATGTGCGATGAAGTGCCGGTCAGCGTCACCGCATCAGCGGGGCTCGTATTGGCACTAGGGGGGACAGCGGACCAAGTCCTTCGAGATGTGGAGGGCGCGCTACATGCTGCGAAGGCTCAAGGTCGCAACCGAGTCTCTCTCCGGACTCCGGAGTATCGGTTGCGCGCCGATTCCGAGCGTGCGCTGATTCTGCGAGCACCGACTGCGATAGCAAATGGGGAGTTTGTCCTGGCATATCAGCCGATTGCCTCATTTGATGGGTTCGGCCGTGGTGCCGAGGCGCTCGTCCGTTGGATCCATCCAGAGCGTGGGGAGTTGATGCCCGAGGAATTCCTACCAGTGCTCCAGCGCGCAGGCTTGATGCCGGCATTGGGTGAGCATGTACTCGACCAAGTACTGCGGCAGCTCAACGCGTGGCGAGCGACCGAACCATTGACCGCGCCGGACTGGGTCTCAGTAAACACATCTGTGTCGGAAGTTGTTGGCGACAGCTTGGTTCACCGGGTTCGCTCGGCTCTGGCGGCTGCTGGGGTGACTGGACGCAGTCTGGTGTTGGAGATCACGGAGGAAGCAATGATGGCGCTGTCGGGTGAAGTGCGCGGCATGCTTTCAGACCTCCGCGCTTTAGGCGTCTGTGTTGCAGTCGATGACTTTGGAACAGGCTTCAGCGGTCTGGCTTACCTGACGCGACTGCCCATCGACATCGTGAAGTTCGATCAGCAGTTCTTGCGTGCAAGCACCGAGCCCCGTGCTCGTCGCTTGTTCAACAGCGCTTGCAATCTCGCCAAGGACTTAGGGCTTCTCATCTTGGTCGAAGGTGTGGAATCGGGGGATCAATTCGCACTTGCACAAGCCGCGGGTGTAGACGCGGTTCAAGGATGGTTCGTTGGCAAGCCTGTGGCTCCAGCGGATTTGCCTGCTGCTCTAGCCGCCGCATTGGCCCGCCTGGGCGTACATCCTGCGGTTCTTGGTGGCGACCGCAACACCCCAATGACTGATTCCGTGTCCGCCTGAGAGATGCCGTCATGCTGTCATGACCAGGTGCGGGCCCGTGGGGGCCTTGCCAGGCCGCTGGCTTGCAGCGTCTGAGCGAGGCACCTCGCTGCAGTGGGCAGCGCGGGCTCGTCGGTCTTCAGCGGCGAGGGAGGGATTTGAACCCCCGGAGG
>CAYFKX010000189.1:0-2791 GCA_964343545.1 uncultured Bifidobacteriaceae bacterium
CAGCCGTTCACAGGCTTTTCTCAAAGAAAGCCACCTCCATCTTCAGGAGGTTCTCGCTGATGACCTCTTGTGGGGCCATGTGGGTGACCCCTGACAGGGCTAGGAACTCATGATGGCGGCCGGCCGCGAGCAACGCGCCACTGAGTTGCAGTGAATGGGCCGCCACCACGTTGTCATCGGCCAGACCGTGGATGAGCAGCAGGGCTCGCTGCAACTGCGGCGCGAGCGGCAGTAGCGAGCAGGCGTCGTAGGCCGCCGCATCCGTGGCCGGATGGCCCAGGTAGCGCTCGGTGTAGCCCGTGTCATAGAGCCGCCATTCCGTCACCGGGGCGCCGGCGACCGCCGCATGGAAGACATCCGGACGCTGAAGCACCGCGAGCGCCGAGAGGTAGCCACCGAAGGACCAACCCCGAATCCCGACTCGCCCCAAGTCGATGTCGTCGGGGTAGAGCGCACCGACTGCCTGCACGGCGTCCACCTGGTCCTGCAACACCCCCTGGGCGAGGTCGCGGAAGACCGCGCGCTCCCATCGAGGTCCACGTCGCGGAGTCCCCCGCCCATCGGCGATGACCACTGCGAACCCTTGGTTAGCAAGGAACTGCGCGCGCGCATGTGACAGACCAGCTGCCACGGCAACGACCGCGTGCGGACCCCCGTAAGGACACATCACCACCGGCAGTCTGCGCGAGCCCATGACATGGTCTTCGGGAAACAACACCATCGTGCGCAACTCGCGAGTGCCGACATGATGCAAAGCCACCCGCGGGTTCACCGGTGGCACTGCCGACTCTGGCCCGACTGCGCGCGAGCGCAGCTCACCGAGTTGGCGACCATCGCGCAGTACCCGGAAAGTCGTCGCCGTGGCAGCAAGGCCAGTGCTGGCCACGACCATGAGCCCTTCAGGGCTGGCACTGCCTGCGGTCGCAGAGTGCCAGCCGTCGTCATCACTGTCCGCGACCACAGTTGCGTTGCCGTCCCAGCCAATGTGGTGGACCTGCATAAATGGGCTGTCCGGAGTGGCGGCAATCAAGAGACCAGATTCGTCCATGGCAAGCACCGACTGCACCTGCAGACCTTGCGGGCTGAGGGCTGACAGCGCGCCAGAGCGCACGACGCTGACGCGTCGGGTGTCCGCGTTGAGGTCGTCATGGTGCACAACGAGTTCCCCTGCAGGACTCCATGCTGGCAACCCGGAAATCCACTCCACCCAGCACTCGTCATGGCTCTGCCACAGCAAGGAGGTCGCGCCGGAGACTGGGTCGACTTCGAGTACCTGCTGACGGTCCTGGCGACGGTTCATCACCGTGATCAGAGGTTTGTGGTCCTTCTGCCAACCGACCGTGACGAGGTACTCAAACGCAGCACGGTCCCAGTCCGCCACGACTTTGCCGCCGGAGTTAATGTCATAGATGTGCAGTTCAAGTGCTGGGTTCGTGGTCCCGGCTGCGGGGTAGCGGTGCTCATGCGGTGCCGCCGACGGGTTTGCCGGATCAGCGATCCACCAGGTGGATACCTCAGTGGAATCCGCTCGCTCGACTAGCAACGAGCGACCATCAGGGGACCACCAGTGACCGCGGTGGCGATCGAGTTCTTCTGCTGCCACGAAGTTCGCGAGACCATATGTGATTGCATCAGATTCCGCAGTCGCCAAGGTGCGTACGTTGCCGCTGACAAGATCAAGGACGTGAATACCGCCGCGCGCGATGAATGCCACATGTGTTCCCTGCGGGCTCAGGCGCGGGTCAATCACTGGGCCCGGCACATCGAGTCGAGTCGGCGCTGCGCCAGACTGCTCAAGACTGACGAGCCACAACTCACCGGATAGCGCAAAGACCGCAGTTTGCAGCCCCGCGTCTGCGGTGAATGTGGTCACGCCACTGGTCGTCTCGCGCATCCGCTCCCGGCGCGCCCGCTCTTCCGCCGGCACATTCTCATCTGCGCCAAGCAGGGCAGCGGGGTCGACGACCACGCGCTCGTGCGCCAATGACCCGTCGTGGCCCACGTCAACAACAAGCAGTTGATTCACGGTGCTCGCCGCGCTGGAACTGCGCACGAAAGCGATTCGGCTGCCGTCGGCAGCAACCTGTATCGCCCGAGGCGCCCCGAGCCGAAAGCCCTGGGTTCGCGCGGACAAGCGCGCGTAGCTCAACCCCACCAAGGACGGGTCAAGTTCAACAGAAGAAGCAAGCGAGGATGCGGGAGTCTCAGTCACAGCGACGGATGCTGTCATGCCCGCAGCCGCAGGCGCTAGCGCGGGTTCGAACTGCGCCGCAAGACATGCGGTGTCAGCGGCTCTACAGTGCCTGCCGTGACCCGAAGACTGCTGCTGGTGCACGCACATCCTGACGACGAGAGCATCAATACAGCAGCGACGATGGCTCGGTATGTGGCTGAAGGCACCGCGGTCACGCTCGTCACGTGCACCCTGGGCGATGAAGGCGAGATTCTCCTGCCTGAGCAGGCGCACCGCGCCGCTAACGCACAGGACACTCTCGGTGGTTACCGGTGGCTGGAACTGCAATCGGCGATGGCTGAACTCGGGGTTAGCGATATCCGACTACTCGGTGGCTGGGTAACCGATGGCATGGCTCGATGGCGCGACAGTGGCATGGCTGGTGCGCCGAGCAACGACCATCCCAGGGCATTCATGCACGCCGACTCGCATGCTGTCGAATCCCTCGTGGAAGTCCTGCTCGATGTACGCCCGCAGGTGGTCGTGACCTATGACAGCAACGGCGGGTACGGCCATCCGGACCACATCCAGGCGCATCGGATTACTCATGCAGCAGTC
>CAYFKX010000190.1:0-1091 GCA_964343545.1 uncultured Bifidobacteriaceae bacterium
AGGTCGACCTTTGCTGCAGCCTCGATGCCTCGCTGCGCGAGGTGCTGTTGTGCGCAGATGGCTACTGCGCGCCAGCGCGTCGGGATGTTGCTCGGCTGCACTGACGCACCAGCGGCTTGACCATTCGCCATCGCCAACACTTCGGCGTTCAAGGATGAGCGGTGGTAGGCGTGCCGGGACACCTGGATGAGCGTCTGGGTCGGCTCAACTTTGCGTACATCCTGGTTGCCATTCGTGTGGCTGGCGTTGGACGTAGGTCCAGCGGCGGTCACTTCGCCGGTCTGGTGAGTCCACGGGTTCTTGCTCATGATCACAACCGCCGCTGCGGCCGCCGCCAACGCGAACACCGCGCGCGCTCGCGACGGCTTGGGCTTGGCCAGCCCAAGCACGGCACTGCCGGATTCCAACGCCGCACGTTCGGTGGCCAACGCCGTGTCAATAGCGGCAGCGACTGCGCTGGGAATCTGCGGTTGTTCTAAACCTCGCAGCAGCTGCGCCACTTCAGACTGAGCAGTGACAGTTGCAGCGACCTCTGCCTGCACTGCAACGTCAATGCGGGCGCTGATGTGCTCGGGGATACTCGGCGAGGTCAGTGCGGAGAGCAGGGAGCGAACTTCGGGGTGACCGGTTTCAAACTCGGCGTCAACGGAGTCGGCAGAGCCATCAGTGGCCTGCTCGGTTGGGGAGTGCGATGGGTCGCCGACGGGGTCGGCACTGCGGGAGGCATCAAGCTCGCCCTCGTTCATATCACTCTCCTGGAGGTCCCATCACGACCTGCGGCAGGGCAGGCACCGAGGTCTCAGACGCGCTCAGGGTCCGGTTGGTTCCGCAGATCCTTGAGAATCTCGGCCAGTTTGGCTCGGCCTCGCGAGCAGCGGCTCTTGACCGTGCCCACGGGGCACTCCAAAATCTCGGCGACTTGCTCCACGGGTAAGCCTTGGACGTCCACGAGGACGACCGGGACGGGACCGCCGACGAGGTCGCGCAGGAGTTCGGTCGTCGGGGGGAGCGAGACCAGCAGAACTCCGTCGGTCCGGTTCGAAGTCGGGAGCGCTCGCAGGTACCGCTCCCGACGTTCCGGGCTCTCCACG
>CAYFKX010000190.1:1101-2784 GCA_964343545.1 uncultured Bifidobacteriaceae bacterium
CGGGCAGGCCCTGGACGTCCACGAGGACGACTGCCGCCCGCTGGTCGTCTGGCAGCAGACGAAGGGCGTCTTGCAGCACCACGCGCAGTTCGACCTGGGCGAGGTCGTCATGGGGGTCGGCTGGTTCGGGGATGCCGGGGGTGTCTTCATCGCGCTCGGTAGCAAAGGGAATGGTCGGCCGCGCCGCTGCCCGACGCCGGCGGTCGAGGCAGGCGTTCACCACGATCCGGTGCAGCCAGGTGGTGACTGCAGCTTGCCCGCGGAACGAGCCGGCGTGGCGGAATGCGGAAATGAAGGCGTCCTGCAGAGCATCGGCGGCCTCATCGGGATCCCCGCAGGTGCGTAGTGCCACGGCCCACAGCCGATCGCGGTGGCGGCGGACGAGTTCGCCGAATGCCTCAGCGTCGCCGTCGACATGCGCCTGCAGCAGATCTGCGTCGGAACGGGTGTCCTCGGTGATGGCCACGGCGCGAGCCTACGCGGGGGCCGGCAGCAGGAGCGGTGCCGTGCTCACGGGGACCTGATCGCATGCACAGTTACCAGCATCCTCATTGGTGTCCCGAGAACTCATCGTGCGGCAAGCGCCCGAGCAGCATCAGCGGGAATCATGTGCAGACCTCATGGTCGAAACAGCTCGCCAGGCACGTATGCCTAAGAGTTGACAGTTACGGCATTTGTACGGACACTTTGGGAAGGGAGTTCGATAGTGGAGGTCCACATGGTGCAGCGGGCAACTGAACGCGTCGAAGTTCGCATGCGCCCAGAAGTGGTGGCGCGGATCCGCGAGGCGGCCGAGCGAAGCCACCTCACTATCTCGGCATTTGTCACGGCGGCAGCCTTGGAGCGCGCTGAGGATGTGATTGCTCAAGACACGATGTGGACGGTTCCGGCGGCGCAGTTTGATGCGATGGTGGCATCGCTCGACAACCCGCCAGAAGCTGACCCCGGATTGGTGGCGGCTTTGCGTCTAGCATCCCACGTGGTCGAGCACAGCGAGTGATTGAGCTCGAGCCCGGCGCACAGTCATTCACTTGCACCCAGTTGACATCGGCGCACGCGGTTGACGCGTTCGACTGCGCAGATGAAGCACTGAATCGTTGGCTGCGCGAACACGCGCGGCACATGCACGCCCGCAGATACAGTCGAGTGTTCGTGTGGACTGGCCAGAAGACGAGCAAAGATGTCTTCGCCTACTTCTGCCTGTCCGCCACCGCTATCCGCCGAGACGAGTTGCAGCAGACGGCGCAACGCTCAGAGCTCGCGCACATCCCGGCATTTCTCCTGGGCAAGCTCGCATTGGATCGGCGACTGCAAGGGCAGGGTTTGGCCAGAGTGTTGATTGCGGATGCCGTTCGAATCGCCGTGCGTGCCAGCGAATCCGTTGCCGCTCGCTTCATGGTCGTTGATGCTGTTGATGACTACGCAGCCAGCATCTACGAGAGTTGTGGCTTCTCGCGCGTTGATGGGCTGCGATTGCTGGCGCGTCTTGATGACCTTCGGGCAGCAGTCACTGAGGCAAACCACACTTGAGCCTTGAGAGTCTGGGGACAGCAGAGCTGGTCTAGCAACGGGGTCGAGACCTGCTGTTGCCGGCAGCATCGGCGGTTGACCAGCGCATCGGCAGGTCAGGGCTTCAGGCGGGTGCGCAAGGAGCGCAGCGAGATCGAGAATTCCGACAGTCGC
>CAYFKX010000191.1:0-2781 GCA_964343545.1 uncultured Bifidobacteriaceae bacterium
AAGATTCGTCTCATCGACGGCAACACCATTTCTGAGCTCAGTACTACTGCTGAAGCGGGCGGGGTCTACGCCGATGTTGCCTACAGCCCCCAAACAATGACCGTCGCGGCGCAGTTAATTGTGAACGGCTCGCCTGCGAGCAACGTTCTCGCGTTCAACGCCCGGCAGTTCGCCGAGGCCTGGATTTCCGCTGGCTGGACTTCCGCGCGAACCTCCAAGGTGTGGGCGGACGGGTTCGCGGTCATCCACTACAAGCGTGCGGACAACGCCTACAGCAACTGGGGTCTGCACACGTGGGTCGGGCCCAATGGCGGCGCTACCGACCCAGGGTGGGTGACGCCACGAGCGTTCGACCCCGCGTTGACCGATACCTGGGGTGTCGCATGGAAGGTGCCGCTGGTGGCGAACAGCACCGAGTTGCCCTACATCGTGCACAGCGGCGGCTGGAAGGACCCGTCGTATGAGAATCAGTTGCTCAATCTGAAGGCCACCGGCGGAGAAATTTGGGTCCGCTCAGGTGTTGCGAACACCGACGGCGCGTTTACCGCACAAGCGCCACTGCCGTTTGGCTCAACGGCTGCCGCACCAGTCGGGCCGACAGTCGCGGAGGCGGCGGCTCTGGCATCGGCGTCGGTCCGCAGCCCGATGGCCACCGACCGCATCTACTTTGTGATGACCGACCGTTACGCCAACGGCAGTACTGCCAATGACTACGCAGGTTTCCCGGCTGATGCCGAGTCCTGGGAGACCGGCACTGACATGTACAACATCGGTTACTACCACGGTGGCGACCTCAAGGGTCTGACTTTCGGCGAGCCAGACCCCAGGACCAAGAAGGTTTCCACCTCATGCACGACTGGTACCGGTCTTGCGCGCATCAAGGACCTCGGGTTCACCTCGGTGTGGATCACCCCGCCGTTCAAGCAGAAGTACGTGCAAGGCGACAGCGCCGCCTACCACGGCTACTGGATCGAAGATTTCTCCGATATCGATCCGCACTGGGGCACCAAGGCCGAGTTCAAGACGTTCGTGGACTGCGCGCACACGTTGGGCATGAAGGTCGTCATGGACATCGTGGTGAACCACACCGCCGACATCAACTCTTACGAAGAGGGTCGCAAGTTCGTCACGAATGCAACTCGCCCGTACCGCGATGCAGCAGGAAACACAGTTGACCTGTTCAACCTGATGGCCAGCGAGACTGCACCTGCGATGGACATTTACTCCTCGTTCGCCAAGACCCCATTTGTTCCGTTCCCTGACGAGGAGACAGCCCGCGGACCGGAGTTCCTCAATGATCTGTCGAACTACCACAACCGCGGCGATGTGGCCGACTGGGGGAACAAGGAGCAGTACCAGCAAGGCGACTTCTCAGGACTGGACGACATCTTCACTGAGAAGGCGAATGTGGTGCAGGGCTTCGCGGACGTCTACTCGATGTGGGTCAACGACTACGGAGTAGACGGCTTCCGAATCGACACGGCCAAACACGTGGACGACAAGTTCTTCACCCGTTGGTGGCCGAAGGTCAAGGCGAAGACCGCCGCCAAGCAACCAGGCTTGTATGCCTTCGGCGAGGTCTACGACTACAACGCCACCGCAACCAGTGACTTCGTCCGTTCCAAGGGACTGCCGGCGGTGCTGGACTTCCCGTTCCAGAACAAGGTGGTCGGTTTTGCCGCGGGCAATGCGTCCGGTACCGACCTGGCGAACATGTTCGAGTTCGACGACGACTACACGACAGCCACGAACAACGCCTACGGCTTGCCGACGTTCCTCGACAACCACGACATGGGACGTCTCGGATTCCTGTTGGGTAACGCTGGCGTGTGGGGCTCTGACGTGAACACCCGTGCGCTGTTTGCTTACGACATGCTCTATCTGCTGCGCGGCATCCCAGTTGTCTACTACGGCGCAGAGGTCGGCATGATCGGCGATGACGGTGACAAGGCCGCGCGCCAGGACATGTTCCGCACTCAAGTTTTCGAGTGGCAGCAAGAACCGCGCCTGGGCACGACCTCGGTCATCGGCACGAAGTCGAGCCTGCAGCAGAAGACCGGCACCTACATCACCAAGCTCAAGGCTCTGGCTGCGCTGCGCAACGCTCACCCCGCACTTGCCACTGGGGCTCAGATTCCCCGCTACGACGGCGACAACACCTTTGTCGTGAGTCGCATCGATGCGGCGCGCAAGGTCGAATACCTCGTCGGGTTCAACAACGGCACCAAGAGCGCAACGGTGACCATCCAGACCTCAACGCCGTTGGCTTCGTTCAAGGGCGTCTACGGCACTACCTCGACCGTGAAGAGCGACAAGTACGGCAAAGTCAAGCTGAGTCTGCCGGCGAAGAAGGGCATCGCCCTACAGGCGTTGTCAGCGCTGCCGGCTGCCTCAACCACGGCCGTCGCGCTTTCGATGTCCTACGACGTGAACGTGAAGGTCTACTACGCCCGAGCTGACATTGACACTTTGGACCCGAGCACCGTGACCTTCGTCTGGCGCCAGAGTGGCACGAGCGCGTGGCGGGTGCTGGGCTCAGACGATGCTGCGCCGTACCGAATCATCCTCGACCCGGTCAAGTTCGACTCTGGGACTCGGATCGAGGTGGCGGCAATCGCCAAGTCGACATCGGGATCGGTCGTGGTCTCGCCGGTGCAGGCAGTGTTCATCCCCTAAGGACACCGCTGGCCGCTGCGGGTGGGCGATTGTGTAGCCTCAGCGCCGCACGAAAGCGCCCCCTTAGCTCAGTCGGCAGAGCGTCTCCATGGTAAGGAGAAGGTC
>CAYFKX010000192.1:0-2765 GCA_964343545.1 uncultured Bifidobacteriaceae bacterium
CAACGCCGCGGCGGCAAGGGCATCAAGGGGGCCGCACTCAAGCAGGACGATGTGGTCGAGCACTTCCTGGTCTCGACCACCCACCACTGGCTGTTGTTCTTCACCACCAACGGTCAGGTCTACCGCGCGAAGGGTTATGAACTGCCCGAAGCGGGTCGGGATGCACGCGGTCAACATGTGGCAAACCTGCTCGCATTCCAACCCGGTGAGCAGATCTGCCAGGTGTTGGCTATCGAGAACTACGCACAGTCGCAGTACCTAGTGCTCGCCACGCGTGGTGGCCAGGTGAAGAAGACAGCGCTGAGTGCGTATGACGTGAACCGCACCAAACTCATCGCCATCACGCTGCGTGAGGACGACGAGGTCATCGGTGCGGCGCTCATTAACGAGGACGACGACCTGATGCTGGTCTCGCGCAAGGGGATGAGCGTTCGCTTCAACGCCAATGATGCGACCGTGCGCCCGATGGGTCGCCCCGCAGGTGGTGTCATCGGTATGCGCTTCCGCGGTGACGACGACCTGCTCTCAATGCAGGTGGTGCGCCCGGACTCGTTCCTGGTCACGGTGACCGACGGCGGGTTCGCCAAGCGCACGTCGGTGGAGGAGTGGAACCCCAAGGGCCGCGGCACACTCGGTGTGCGCGCAATGCGGCTGGTGGAAGCGCGCGGCAGCTTGGTCGGCGCGCTCATCATGACCATGGGCGATGAGATCTTCGCAATTGCCAGCAACGGAATCGTTATCCGCACCGGCATGGAAGGCATCCGCGCCACCGGCCGCGACACGATGGGTGTCGCGCTCATGGGTGTGGGTGAGGCACAAGTCGTTGCGATCGCCCGCGGCGAGGCTGATGACGAGGCTGACACTGATACTGATGGTGCAGGTGTCGGTGACGGCGCCGTCGACGCTGCCGCACCGGGCGCGGGTGACAGGGCCGCGCGAAGTGAAGCCTCCAGTGAGGTTGATGGGGCGGCGTCCGGTGAAGTCTCGGATTCAGCGGACACCGGCGGGGACGACATGTCATCTTCTGCTGATGAGGAGAGCTAGTCATGTCCGCTGAGATCAAGGGTGATGGCTCATCGGGCGCGGCGAAGCCGCGTATCAGTCTCAGTCGTTTACGCCTAAGCACGGCAGGCAGCGATAACGCGAGCAAGCGCAACTCTCAGGTGACGGTGTCACGGATTGACCCATGGTCGACTGCTCGCACCGCGTTCATCGTGTCGATGGCCGTCTCGCTCACGCTACTCGTTGTGGTGACCGTGGTGTGGTTCTTTCTTTCCGTGACCGGAGTCATCGATGCCATCCAGGGAAGCTTCGGCAACATTCTTGGCACAGGAATCAAGGGCGGGGTATCCCTGGTGGAATTTGTCAGGGTGCTCGGTCTTGGACTCATCGTCTCGGCGGTGCAGATCGTGACCACATCGGTTAGTGCCGCGCTGTTCGCCATGATGTACAACGTGACGGTCGGCTACACCGGAGGCATCAAGGTCGATCTGGAGTCGACCCGTAACTGACGCCGTCGCATTTCCCGCGCTGAGGCTGGGCATGCGTTGAGGTCTGGACCGCGCGGTTTTCGCACCAGCCCCTGGCGTGACGGGTCGGGCGAACTACACCAAGCGCTGACTGACTCTCGCGACTCGTCGTGAGCTGGTTGCAGGCGTACCCACGGGTTTGGGGCAACGAGGTGCTCGGGTAGTCTGCGCAGGCTGCGCCCCTCGGGGCGAGGTGCACTTCGGGCCTATAGCTCAGGCGGTTAGAGCGCTTCCCTGATAAGGAAGAGGTCGGAGGTTCAAGTCCTCCTAGGCCCACGTTTGTGATGTGTCAAGACATCGTTGTCATGTGCTTTGCCAGCATCTTCCCGTTCATCTTCGCCCCGCCGTGACTGCCTTGAGCAGGTCGACGCACGCGGGCACGTCACGCCTGGCTCGCCGCGATGAACAGCCGAATTGACGCCCGCATCAGGGTTGGCCGCCGAGAGCCGCACACCTTTCTCGCCTAGCCTTGCGCCATGAGCATGTTGCCTGGTGGCGACCCGTTTGAGTCGCCCGAACGTGCAGCCGCGCGGGCTGGCAAGTCGGCCGGCATGGCCGGCATGTTCGGGGGTGTCCGCAAATACCAACCTGGCGGCTGCCTGGGCAAGAACACGGTCATCGGGATGCTGGCCGTCATTGCGGCGCTCACGCTGTTCGTCAGCGTGAGCAAGCAGATTCCAATCCTGCCGCGGCCGAAAGCCGCGAGCATCGAAGAGTCGATACAAAATTTCTTGCCCAAACACCGACTCGGCATTGAATCCGGTCGAATTTCCTACGCCGGCGCGACCGTGCTGTTCATCGGACCCGAAAACGTCTACGAGGAAGCCAACCGACAAGTTGAGCCAGCAGACGCAGGCGAGCTCATCAACGGCACCTTCGGTGACTACGGCGCGACCTGGTGTGTGGCAGTTGATCGCGCCGGCACCGTCAGGGTGACGACTAACGCGGGCGAGCAACCCGCAGCGCAACTGTGTGGCCCAAAAGGTGAGCCCCTGCTACTTCCCTGACGCCTAGTCCTAGGACGTGGTCCCTCTCCGCCGTCCTCAGGTGTGTGTCTCAGTGAACGACCTACACGCTGCGTATGTCAGTCAGAGTAGGACAACTCCCACTCAAGGATCTCGTCGACAACGGGCATACCAAGCCGCTCGTAGACACCGTTGCTGGTCGGGTTGTTGGCATCTGCGTACAACATCAGTATCTCTGCTTGTGGTTGAAGCAGTGAGATGACATGAGATG
>CAYFKX010000193.1:0-481 GCA_964343545.1 uncultured Bifidobacteriaceae bacterium
TGGAATAGACGGCAATCAGGAGGCGTTGGAGGGAACTTATGAGAATCTTGCACACATCTGACTGGCACCTCGGCCGCAATCTCGACAAGACCTCGCTGCGCCATGCGCAGGAGCAGTTCATCGACCGGCTCGTCGAGCTCGTTGCGGGCGACCAGATTGATGCGGTGGTGGTCAGCGGCGACATCTACGACCGGTCCATTCCCAATGCCGAGACGGTGCAACTTCTCGAAGATGCGCTCTATCGACTCGTTGAGCACACGCAAGTCGTCATCTCGAGCGGGAACCACGACAACGCAAGGCGCTTGGGTTTCGGTGGTCGGCTGATGGAGCGCGGCGGGCTGCACCTGCGGACCTCGATTTCTGACATCACCAGGCCGGTGGAGTTGCTAAAGGGCGATGAGCGGCTGCTCGTGTACGGCATCCCTTTCCTTGAGCCCCTGCTGACGAATGCCGAACTATGGGTTGGCGCGCAGTACCCAGT
>CAYFKX010000193.1:491-2148 GCA_964343545.1 uncultured Bifidobacteriaceae bacterium
ACCCAGTTGATGACGAGGGTAATGCGCTGCCCGTCACTCACGACAGCGTCCTGCGCCGCGCCACTGCGCTGGCAGCGGCGGACTTGGCCGCGCGTGGTGGCGGCCCGAGCGTAGTCATGGCACACGCCTGGTTCACCGGAGCTGAGCCGAGCGACTCGGAGAAGCCGAATGTCGGAGGGATTGAGAACGCCGGGCTGTCGATGCTCGACCCATTTTCCTACGCGGCTCTGGGTCACTTGCACAAGCCGCAGGACCCGACCGAGCGAGCGCGCTACAGCGGATCTCCGATCAAGTACTCCTTCAGCGAGAAGGACAAAGACAAGCGCCTGCTCATCGTGGACTTCGACCAGGCTGGCGTGACTGATGTCAGCGAAGTCCTACTGCCTGACCACCGTGGCATGGTGCACATCGAAGGGAGTCTGCAGCAACTCCTCACCGATCGTGCGCACGACCCAGCGGAAGTCTGTTTTGTGCGTGCACGCTTGACGGACTCAGAGATACCTGCGCACGCGCGGGACAAGTTGCAGCGGCGCTTCCCCTACCTCGTGAAAGTCGAATTGCCCCAGCTCAGCGGGCCCCTGGTACCGGTTGACTTCGAGCAGCGTGACCCGGTTGATGTCTGCTGCGACTTCCTCACTGCGGTGCGCGACCGCACCGCAGACTCCTGGGAGCGCGACCAGCTCGGTCACGCGCGAGACCACGCGTGGAATCGCTCTGAGGACGCTCCTCGGGCTCGCCCGCAGATGGAGAACACCGACGATACAAGGGTAGAAGCCTGATGAGGCCCGTGTCGATTGAGATTTCTGCCTTTGGCCCCTACGTCACAACGCAGCGAGCGGACTTCACACGCTTCGATGGTGATGCGCTTTTCCTGGTTCGCGGCAACACCGGCTCGGGGAAGACCACCATCCTCGATGCTATGTGCTTGGCCATGTACGGCAAGTTACCCGGCGCGCGCAGTCGCGGAGTTGTCCAACTCGATCGAGACGTTGCCTTCAATGTCCGCCCCGCGGCAGCCGATGACGCACTGGCCACCAGAGTGGTCTTGGTCATTGACTTTGGTGACCGTCGCTACCGATTCACGCGCATCCCTGCATTCCGCAGGGCCAGCGGCGCTCTCGTCAATCACAAGGCGACCTTGGAAGAATGGGTGGACGGACAATGGGTCGCTCTGGAGTCGCGCATCGACGCGGTCAACCAGTTTGCCAAGGACTACATTGGACTTGACGCGGAGCAGTTCGCTCAACTTATCCTGCTTCCACAGGGAGAGTTCTCCAAGTTTCTCCAGGCTGATTTCAAGACTCGCGAGGACATCCTCACGAAGCTCTTCCCGCTAAAGGTGTTTGAAGACATTCAAGAGTGGTTTAAGCGCCAGCGCCAGCAGTCCGATGACGCAATCAAAGCCGCTGAACAGGGACGCTCTGATGCATGGCTGCAACTACGAACTGTCGCTGAATCCGACGATGACATGCCTGGCGGGGAAGTCGATACAGACGTCCGAGAGGCTGTGCAGATCTGGGTCGATGCACTAAATACCGAGCTCAATGAAGCCATCGAAACTGCCTCGCGCGAGGAGACCGCAGCCACAGCGGAACTTCAGCGACTGACCACCGTGATTGCACAGGCTGAAGCTGCAAATCAAGGCTTGCTGCGGTAC
>CAYFKX010000193.1:2277-2757 GCA_964343545.1 uncultured Bifidobacteriaceae bacterium
AAGCAGACCATGATCACGCAAGCAACCTCCGTCCAGCGGAAACAGGCTGAAGTAGAAGAGCTCAAGAAAGTCGCGGCCGCGGCGGCTGCCGATCGGGAGACCAAGGCTGCGGAGGTGCAGACGTGTGAGGACGCGTTGGCGGCGTTGCGTGCCGCATTTGAGCAGATGGACTCTGCAGCCGTGGATGCGCAGCAGGTCGACAGTCACCTGGACAAACTCCAACAGCATCGCGAGTTGCTGCGCGACCGGGACGCAGCCCAAACAGCGCTCACAAGTGCAACCACAGCACTGAAAGCAGCTGGGGCAGCTCGGGGCAAAGCCGACAAGGCATTGGCCGCCGAAGTGCTCAAGATCAACCGCGGTGTCGCAGCCGATTTGGCTGAGTTGCTTGAGGAGGGCAAGCCCTGCCTCGTATGTGGAAGCAGTGAGCATCCGGTGAAGGCCAAAGCACCGAGGTCTGCTGGAGACCAGGAGTTGTAT
>CAYFKX010000194.1:0-2736 GCA_964343545.1 uncultured Bifidobacteriaceae bacterium
ATCGGTCATCGGCTGCCACTGAGGCGACGGACATCAGTTCGCTGGCCTGCTGCTGAGACAACACCTGCGGGAGGGAACGCGGAACCTTCGGCGTGCCCAACCGTACGGCTGGGTCCTTCTCAATCCGACCTGTACTGGTCGCCCACGCCATGAACATGCGCACCGACGTCACGCGGCGAGCAGTTGTCGCACGCGACAGGCCACGCTCGTGCAGGTTGCTCATCCAGGCCCGCAGGGAGACCAATGTGACTGCGGCAGGTTCTTGCTCTCCCACCTCGGATACATAGGTCGCCATATCGCCCAGGTCCCCGACGTAGGCGCGGATCGTGTGCTCGCTTCGGTTGCGTTCAAAACGCAGGTAATCGGTGAATTCCGCGATTGCCTGCTCCCACGCCGGAGGCACCGCCGGTGCGGAATCGCCGCGGGCTGCTCCCAACCGCTGGCGCGGCGGCTTGTCGGGGAGTTGCGGCGATGTCACCCGCCCACTGTGCCACGAAGAGCGGCGCCAGCGGGGCTGATTGTCAGGCTCGGCTCCAGCGCTCGCCGTTGCGAACGGCCAACCCGCGTGCGAGGAGTTCAGTCAACGCCGCCGCAACCGCCGGGGCCGACAGTCCGCTCTCAAGCCGCACGTCCGCAGCGGTCGTTGGCGTCGAGATGTAGTCATAGGCGACCCGAGCATCATCGCTGACCGAATCAAGTTCGTGCTGCGGTCCGCTGCGCCAGCCAACGGCATCCACACCCAGCACCCCCACGGCATCCATGACATCGGCTGCGCAGGTGACGAGCAGCGTGCCGGGATCAGTGCGGAGCAACTCGTGGCAGCCGGCACTGGCGGGCGATGTGACGGGTCCTGGCACCGCCATCACCATCCGGCCAAGATCGCGAGCACGACGGGCTGTGCCCAACGAACCAGAGCGCAAGGAAGCTTCGACGACGACTGTGCCGGCGGACAGTGCGGCGATGATCCTGTTGCGATTGAGGAATCGAAATCGCCTCGCTGGCTCATGTGGCGGCACCTCGCTGACGATGACGCCACGCTGCGCGATCTGGTCGAACAGTTCTCGGTGCCCCGCCGGATAGGCCGTGTCGATGCCGCTGGCAAGAACGCACACAGTCGTGCCGGCGGTCATTGCTCCCCGATGGGCGGCAGCGTCGATTCCGTACGCGCCGCCAGAGACGACGGTGAAGCCCCTGCCCGCCACATCCGCCGCCATCGCCATCGCGATGCGTTGGCCATATTGAGTGGCGGCACGAGCGCCGACGATCGCAACGCAGGCAGACCCAAGAATCGAGGCGGGTTCGTGCCCTTTGAACCACAAACCCAACGGCGGGTCGGGTAAGTCGTTCAACTGCTGCGGCCACATGTCATCGAAGGCGGTGACGAACCCGCCAGTGATGCCGCTTCCACTATTGGCGCACCTGTTCAAGACAGCATCGATATCAAGATCACGCCAGCGATGGCTGGCGCTGTCTTGGATGTCCACCCCGAACTCACCGGTGCGAACTGCTGCGACGACAGACGCTGGGTCGCGGGTGTGTGCAGCCCGGGCGATGTGAGATCCGGGCTCGCAGATGTATGTCAACAACGCCAGCGCGCGACGCTCTGGCGTCAACTTCAATGGTGCGACTTCATTACTTGTCATGCCGGCCACCGACCCGCGCCATCACGAAACGACACGGCTTCGTAAACATCTGCAGCAGTGGGAGTCCCGCGACTTGCAAGGTCGGCCAACGTCCATGCAACTTTGACGGCCCGATCAGCGCCACGGGCGGACAGGACACCTGCATCCAGTGCAGTCGCCAAGGCGTCAGCTGCACCTGAGTCCAACGGCCACTGCCGTCGCACGAACTCGCCAGGCACTTCGGCATTGACAGACCAGGGGGTTCCCGCCAACCGTGCTGCCATCCGCTCGCGCGCTGCGAACACCCGCGCAGCGACGACAGGCGTGGTCTCCGGTTCGTCGCACATGAGTTCTGCGCGTGATGGCCGATCGAGCACCACGCGGATGTCCATGCGATCGTTGAGCGGGCCACTCAATCGCTGCGAGTGTCGTGACCGCACCAACGGACTGCATCGGCAGGCGACTGCCTCGCTGGTGGCATGCCCGCACGGACAAGGGTTGGATGCCAGCACCAACTGAAACCGCGCAGGAAATCGGACGCAATAACCAGCACGCGCGATGGTGATCAACCCGCTCTCCAGCGGCTGTCGCAGGGCATCGAGCACTCGGACGTTGAACTCCGGCGCCTCGTCCAAGAACAACACCCCGCGATGCGCCAAGCTCACCAGCCCTGCCCGCGGGCTGCCACCACCGCCGCCGACCATCGCGGCATAACTGGCGGTGTGATGTGGTGCCTCAAACGGCGGCCTGGTCAGCAGTCCCCCGACAGACGCCAAGCGGCCAGCGACGGAGTGGATGGCGGTGACTTCGAGTGCTGCTGTGGAGTCCAGCGGTGGCAACAGATCTGGCAGCCGCTCAGCCAACAACGTCTTACCAACACCTGGCGACCCGATCATGGCCATGTGATGCCCGCCGGCAGCAGCGATTTCCAATCCGCGTCGGGCGACTGCTTGTCCCCGCACATCGCGTAGATCCCGTCGGGAGTCGCTCGATGGCAATAACTCGGCCACGGAATCCACGACTGGCTGCTCGTTCTCAGGCGACCCGGCAGCGCTCACAGGTTCCACCCACGGCTCGCCGCGAACATACGCGATCAGTTGGCTGAGACTCGAGA
>CAYFKX010000195.1:0-2684 GCA_964343545.1 uncultured Bifidobacteriaceae bacterium
GCGCATGAACCAGTCTGCGCCTTGTGTCCACTCAAGATGCAGGTCCTTCACCAGGAATGACGCGACAATCATTCGAACACGATTGTGAATCCAGCCTTCGCGCAGAAGCTGCCGCATGCCCGCATCAACGATCGGGTAACCCGTCATCCCCGAAGTCCACGCGTCGAACTTCGCCGCCGCCGCATTGCCGGTGTCGTAACGCATGCCTGCGAAGCGGGTATCGAGGTAGTCGTGTTCGGTCGAAGGGTTGTTCCACAGCACATCGCCGTAGAACTCACGCCAGGCAATCTCTTTACGGAAGACCTCATGTCCACGAGTTTCACCCAGCTCCGCCAGCAGCGTCCGGGGGTGGATTTCGCCGAACCGCAGATAACCTGACAGTTGGGATGTGCTGTTGATGTCTGGCCGGTCGCGCTGGTCGGCGTAATCGGCCAGCGCGGTTTCCATGAACTCCTGCCACCGAGCCATTGCTGCGTCCTCGCCCGCGGCGGGCAACTCGACTCCAGGGAGGTCTGGCCGCTGTGGCAGGGGGTCGCTGCTCACGCCTGATTGCCACTGGAGGGCTTGTGGGTGGCTGTACGGAGCAGGCCAACCATGGACCAGCCACGCCTTGTAGAACGGCGTGTACACGCGGTAGGGGGTGCCATCGGGCTTGGTTACCCGGCCTGGGTCAACGGCGTAGGGACTGCCTGTGCGGACCAGAGGAATGCCTGCGGCAGCGAGCAGGGCCTCGATTCGGGCGTCCCGGGCCGCACCCGCTGGTTCGTAATCCGCCGCGCAGTGGACCGAGGAGGCTTTGACCTGCGCTGCCAGGGCTGGCAGGACTTCCTCTGGCCCGCCATGGCGGAGCACCAGATGTCCGTCGGTGCTCGCGGTCAGAGCTGCCAGAGCATCCAGTTGGTAGGCCTTCATCACGTCGCCAGCGGGGTCGAAGAATTCCGGGTCAATGATGAATAGCGGGAGCACTGGCCCCTCTGCAGTGGCGGCGTTCAAGGCCGGGTTGTCATGCAGACGCAGGTCGCGCCGGAACCACATGATCGCCGCCATAGTCGCAGGCTAGGGACAGCCGCTCATGAGCGCATCTCCGGCTTGTGCGGGGACGCGCGCAGGGATGCCGAACTAGCCTGACCGGGGCTGCACCTGCGCTGGCGTCCCGCCACAATGTCCCCGTGAGCCACGACCTCATCGACACCGCAGAGATGTATCTGCGCACCGTCTATGAACTCCACGAAGAGGGAATCGTGCCGATGCGCGCGCGCATCGCCGAGCGACTGGGTCAGAGCAATCCGACCGTGTCACAGACCGTGGCTCGACTGCAGCGCGACGGTCTGTTGGTGGTGGCCGAAGACGACAGGCACCTTGAGCTCACCGATGAGGGCTTACGCATCGCCACCGCGGTCATGCGCAAGCACCGGCTGGCGGAGCGGCTGCTCACCGACATCCTCGGCCTGGACCTCGCAGATGTTCACGAAGAGGCGTGCCGCTGGGAGCATGTCATCAGCGACACAGTTGAGCGGCGTTTGATTGAGATCCTGCAGACCCCGACGGTGTCGCCATTCGGAAACCCGATTCCAGGACTCGCGGACCTGCTCGGCCATGCCACCGACGCTGATGTCTCGGGCGATGAGGCGGACTCTGCTGATTCCGTTCAAAGCCTTCGTCGGCTATGTGCCCAGGGTGCGCGGCAGGCCCGCGTGGTTCGCATCTCTGAGAACGTGCAGCATTCGCTGGGAGCATTGGAATCCTTGCTCAGCATCGGTGCCCTGCCTGGCGCCGAACTCGGAATCGCCGCCGATGGCGACGATGTCGTCGTCAGTATTGACGGCGCACAAGCCACCCTGCCGATGGCAGTCGCCGACGGCATCTGGGCCGAGGCGATTTAGCGATTCCGCCCGCTGCAGTTGAAACGGCAGCCTGGCGGTGTTCAATGGCCTCATGAGCCTGCACAGCGACCTGTTTATCGATGGTCAGTGGGTGAACGGATCGCGCCGTTTTCCCGTGTACAACCCTGCCACTGGTGAAGTCCTCGCCGAGGTGACTGATGCAGGGCCGGCTGAAGGCGCAACAGCAGTCGATGCCGCTAGTGCTGCCTTTGGGGGTTGGGCGCAAACGCCGCCGCGGGTTCGTGCGGAGGTGTTGCGGCGGGCGTGGGAGATCATGGTCGCCGAAGCGGACACTTGTGCACGGCTGATCGTCTTAGAGAACGGTAAAGCCTGGCGTGATGCGATGGCCGAGACCACCTATGCGGCGGAATTCTTCCGCTGGTTTGCGGAGGAAGCAGTACGCATCGAAGGCGGATTCAGAGTCGCACCGGCGGGTGACAAGGTCATCGTCACCGATCACCGACCCATCGGCGTCGCGGTGTGCATCACGCCGTGGAACTTCCCCGCAGCCATGGCGACGCGCAAGATCGGTCCGGCACTTGCTGCAGGTTGCACAGTCGTATTGAAACCAGCTGCAGAGACACCGCTGACAGCGTTGTGGATCGCGGATGTGTTGCAGCGTGCTGGAGTGCCGGCTGGCGTTGTGAATGTTCTCGCAACTTCGTCGTCCGGCGCGTTAATTTCGCCGATGCTCCACGACCCGCGGGTGCGTACGTTGTCATTCACCGGATCTACTTACGTCGGGCAGATGTTGTTGCGTGAGTGCGCGGATCAAGTGCTGCGCCCGAGCATGGAGTTGGG
>CAYFKX010000196.1:0-2679 GCA_964343545.1 uncultured Bifidobacteriaceae bacterium
AAAGATGCCGACGAACTGCTGCTGGCAACAGATGAGGACCGTGAAGGCGAGGCCATCTCCTGGCACCTCGTCCAGGCGCTGAAGCCAAAAGTCCCCTACCGGCGCATGGTGTTCAACGAGATCACCAAAGAAGCCATCACCGCGGCGGTCGACGCCACCCGCGAGATCGACACCGACCTGGTCGACGCACAGGAAGCACGCCGAACTGTGGATCGGTTGTTCGGCTACGGCGTCTCGCCAGTGCTGTGGCGCAAGATTGGGCCCGACGCGCGCAGTGCGGGCCGGGTGCAGTCGGTGGCACTGCGACTACTGGTGGAGCGCGAGCGCGAGCGGATGAAGTTCGTGGCGGCCGCGTTCTGGGACATCACAGCCACCTGCGAACCGGGTGCCTTCGAGGCGCAACTGCGCACCGTCGATGGCAAGGACATCGCTCGCAGCAGCGACTTCGACGACTCGGGCCGGTTGTCCAAAGACTGCCTGGTTCTGGACGAGTCGCACGCACAGGATTTGTTGGCAGCACTGCGTGAGCAGGCGCTGACGGTCACCGACGTGCAGTCACGGCCGGAGACCCGTAAGCCTCGGGCACCTTTCACTACGTCGACGCTGCAGCAGGATGCCTCGAGCCGCCTGAAGTGGGGACCGCAGCGCACGATGCGCGTGGCACAGTCGCTCTACGAGAGTGGCTGGATTACCTATATGCGCACCGACTCCACGTCGCTGAGCGAGACAGCCATGAAGGCTGCCCGAGCAGCAGTGGAGGAGCTCTACGGTGCGAGCTACGCACTGCCACGTCAGTACGCGAACAAAGTGAAGAATGCGCAGGAAGCGCACGAGGCGATTCGTCCAGCAGGTGACAGCTTCCGCACCCCTGGGCAAGCGCAGTCCCAACTGAACCAAGATCAGTTCCTGCTCTACGACCTCATCTGGAAACGCACCGTCGCATCGCAGATGGCGGACGCGAAACTCGAAGCCACCACCGTGCAGTTGACGGCGCACACCGGCGATGGCCGGACGGCAGGCTTTGTCGCACATGGCAGCGTCTACACATTCCTCGGCTGGAAAGCCGCGCTAGAAGATGTGACCGATGACGAAGACGGCAAGAACAGCCTCGACCGACGCCTGCCCAATCTGTCCGTTGGTGACATCGTCAGTGTGAGTGGTCTCACCGCCGACGGTCACACGACGAAGCCACCACGGCGATTCAGCCAGGCGGCGTTGGTGGGCGAGTTGGAGAAGCGAGGTATCGGACGCCCGAGTACCTACGCCTCGATCATCACTCTGCTCGAGAACCGTGGCTACGCGTTGCGCAAGGGCTCATCGCTCGTGCCGACGTTCTTAGGCATCGCAATCGTGCAGTTGCTTGAGCAGCACTTCAGCGCACTTGTTGACTACGCGTTCACTGCGTCGATGGAGGAAGAACTCGACGAGGTGTCCAACGGTCGCGAGCCACGCCTAGATGCGTTGACTCGCTTCTACCGTGGCGGCGGCGGCTTCCCGGGTCTGCGCACGCTGCTCGACGGGTTTGGCGACATCGATGCCAAGGCCGTGTCTTCGTACCGCATCACAGACAGTGAGTACTTCGTGCGCGTCGGACGCTACGGCGCATATGTGCAAGAGGGTGAGGACGGGCCGCGCGCGAGCATTCCGGCGGACATCGAGCCCGACCAATTGACGGCGCAGCGAGCGGCGGCGGTCATCGCTGCGCCGAGCACAGACCGAGAGCTTGGTATCCATCCCGACACCGGGCTCACGGTCGTCGTGCGGACCGGGCGGTACGGCCCTTATGTTGAGGAGTCGTTGCCCGAACCGCCGGATGCAGAGACGCCGACCAAGCCGAAGCGCGCGAAGGCTGGTGCGCCTAAGCCGCGGCGGGCCTCGCTGTCGATGGGGCTCACCCCTGAGACGGTGACACTCAGTGATGCATTGCGCTTGCTGTCCTTGCCACGCGTCGTGGGCCACCACCCAGACTCCGGACTGGAGATCCGCACCAACTTCGGCCCGAGCGGGCCGTATGTCGCGCTGATGACCGACCCCCGCCCGGACTACCGCTCGCTGGAGGAGCCGGAGCAGGTGTTCTCGTTGACCCTCGACGGGGCCCTCGGCATCCTCGCCCAGCCGAAAGTGTTCCGTCGCGGTCGCGGTGCAGCCAAGCCCGAGGTCGTGGTCGGCACCGATCCGACGACGAACCGCAAAATCATCCTCAAAGAAGGTCGATTCGGCCCGTATGTCACCGACGGCGAGACGAATGCGTCTCTGGGCAAGGTCGATGACCCAGCGACCCTGTCGGTGGAGCGGGCAAGTGACTTGCTCGCCGAACGTCGACTGGCCGAACCAACCTCGGCGAAGAAGCCATCGCGTAGTCCGCGCGCGGCAAAGGCGCCGGCACGCGCGAGTGCGCGTTCCACTGCCAAGCGCACAGCTAAACGCCCGGCGAAGTAACCGCAAGGCGGCCAAGCGCCGTCTTCACTGTGAGCTGTGCGCTCGCCTACAGTCGCCCCATGACCGACCGCGGCGTATTCATCGTCTTCGAAGGCGGTGAAGGAGTAGGCAAGTCCACGCAAGTGGCGCGCCTTGTTGAGTACTTGCACACGAGTCGACCAGAACTTCGGGTCGTGCAGTCACGTGAGCCAGGTGGTACGCCGGCAGCTGAGGCGCTACGACGGGTGGCACTAGACAAGG
>CAYFKX010000197.1:0-2667 GCA_964343545.1 uncultured Bifidobacteriaceae bacterium
GAGCGTCGCAGTCTCGCTGAGCTAGAAGTGCTCCTCAGCGAGCGGCTAGCTGCCCTGCATGACGGCGTTGACGAGATGGACGATGCGGCCATACACCTGGTCCGCCCGGACTTCGTACGACGTGAACGCTCTGCAGAGCAACGTAGCCAGCGCTCTGCCTGATCTTGTGCGTAGCACACCGGCGAGCATCGGTTGGCTCAAATGCTGGCACCGGCGTTATCGCGGTCACCGAAGGGTCAGCGCGAACCTCTAATGAACAATCGTTGAAGTCCCCACACCGTGACTCGCCACAACGCCTCAGCGACGATTGCGTTGCTCATCTTGCTCCGGCCAGCTCGGCGTTCCACGAACACGATGGGCACTTCCACGATGGCGATGCCAGCGGACTGCGCACGCCGAGTCATGTCAATCTGAAAGCAGTAACCCGCTGAGTGCACACCGCTGCGATCGATACTACGTAGGGCAGAGGTGCTGAATACCCGAAAACCAGCGGTCGCGTCGTTGACGGGCAAGCCGAGCATGACTTTGGTGTAGACATTGCCTCCGATAGACAGCAACCGTCGCCACAGCGACCAATTGCGCACCTGTCCCCCACTGACCCAGCGCGATCCGATCACCAGGACCGGCTCGGCAACAGCACTCGCACGATCAAGCAGGCGAGCGAGGTCATGCGGCCGATGCGACCCGTCGGCATCCATTTCGACGATGAAGTCAAAGTCCCGCTGCAACGCCCAAGCGAATCCGGCCAAGTACGCTGGACCGAGACCTTCCTTGTGTGTGCGGTGAAGCGCAAACGTTTGGCCATTGCTGACGCAGAGTTCATCGGCGAGCCTGCCCGTGCCGTCTGGGGAGTTGTCGTCCACGATGAGGATGTTCACGTCTGGAATCTGACCGCGTAGTTCGGCGTAGGACACCTGCAAGGTGTCCGCTTCGTTGTAGGTGGGCATGACAATCAAAACCCTGCGGGCATCCCAACCACCGCGCGCCTGGCCTGTGCTATCCATGGCCGGAGTCATCGCTGCCTGCGCCGACGAGTCACGCCCGCAAGCATGGCAAGAATCGCGCCCGCGCACAGCCACTGCAGGGTAGGTCCAACCACTTGAGAGACCGGTGGATTGGGGTTGAGCCCGACCTGCGACCAGTAGGCACGCGCAGAATTGGTGCGAACCAAGGAGCCAGACACCACTCGCCCACGGGCGTCGATGACCCCGCTCACTCCACTAGTTGCCGCCACAAGCACATACTTGCCCATCTCCGCGGCTCGTACCTGCGCCATTCGGAACTGCTGTTCGGGCTGGCCTGTTCCGAGGTAGGTGGCATTGTTCGTCTGATTCACCAGAAAGCCAACGTGGGCCAACTTTCTTACGACATCGTCGTACGCAACCTCAAAGCAGATGACATCTCCGAAAGTTTGGCTCGAATCCCGCGGAAAGGCGAAGGTGCCCGCTCGCGAACCCGGGATGAAGTCGCGGCCCACGAGATCGACCTCGGGACTGAGTGTGCGCGCCAGTGAGCGAAACGGCACGAACTCACCAAATGGCACGAGGTGCTGCTTGTCGTAGGTTTGGGTGACCCCGCGCCCGGGCTGCCACAGCATGCCGCGGTTACGTAGTCCATTCGGCTGCACACTGTCGGCAAGCACACTGCCAGTCAGCAGAGTGACTCCGGTGCGATCTACCAAATCCTGTAGCAACTGCACTGACTGCTCATCGGCTAGCACCGCGTAGCCAACCGAACTTTCCGGCCACACCACGAGCACTCGGGCCGCTTCTTGAGCGGTGAGTTTGCGGGCACTAATCGCACGGTTCGTCGTCCGCAGGTGGTTGTTGAAGACAGCAATCTCCTGCTCAGCGGTCATCAAGCCGGCGCGAGGCACTCCCCCTTGGACCAGCAGAACTGTCTGAGTTTGCGTATCTGAACCTTGTCCTGGCTCATCAGGCCGCGGCAGTGGTCCCGAGAGCGACCACACCACAATGAATAGTCCGAGCACCGACGCCGCCACTATTCGTACATCGCGCACCAGCAACTTCGGAGTTACCCACCATCGCGCGAGCAAGTGACCGGCCAAGGCGATGGCATAGGTCAATCCCGCGGCCGAGACCAGATACGCCAGGCGCGTGAGGTCACCAATACCTGCGGTGAATGCCAATCGTCCCCAAGGGAACCCTCCCCACGGCAGCCACGAGCGCAAGGTTTCGACCAGGACCCAGCAGGCAGGTGCGAGCCACAGAGAAAACCGATGTCGCTGCGCATGCCACAACAGCCACCCCAGGACAGCACCCCACAGGGTCATCAGCACCACGAGCGCGATGAGTGCGACGGGCGTCACCACCACAACCCAACGCACAAGCACCGCGTAAAACACGAGGAAATGACCGGCACCAAGGAGAACGGCCATTCGAACTCGAGCAACCGATGTCATCGCCAGGCTCACCAGCGCTACCGCCACGGGTGCAAGCCAGCCCGCGGACCACGGCGGCGTTGCCAAGACCAGGAGTAAACCGGCGATGCTGACCATGGCGAGTGCAACGACCGGATGCATCGTCTGCCAGCGCCGAGTCATCGGAACATTCCCGTGTCGTGGATGACATCGCCGGCGCGCAGCGTTGCCACCGCCGTCACTGTCGAATCGCCGGACGGCGAGCCATACATCTCAGCCAACCTAGC
>CAYFKX010000198.1:0-2652 GCA_964343545.1 uncultured Bifidobacteriaceae bacterium
GCTTCGCACTGGAGTGGTGCGGATCAAGCCCGTTGATGGCGATGCTGTGCGGGTTGCAGTGGATGGCGGCTTCTTCTCGGTCGATCAAAACGTTGTCCGTGTGCTCTCGGGCGCGGCCAAGTTATCAACCGAGATTGACGAGGCTACGACTCGCGCAGAGCTGGATCGCGCCAAAGCGGAGGCTGACACGGAGCGTGAAAAAGTGCTCGCCGCGCAGCTCGAAGCACTTGCTGGTCCTCGCGCATAAAGCGCGTTGACGGAGCACGATGGCCGTGCGCAGCGTTGACTGGTCGGGCTTGCTCGCCGCATTCCCCGACGATGCGTACCTGCACTTGCGAGGCGACGACCCGGGAACGATCCGCCGCGCCGCCGTTAGCGGCAGCACCTGGTCGACCCGCACCCGCAGTCAATACTGGGAATCCGACTGGGTGATGATGTTCAGCGCCTCTGCAGATGCCGGGGTGCGCGCTGACGAAACGGCTGAACACCTGAACTGGCATATGTCGTTTCCAGATGGCAGCGACATCGGCGGCATGACCTTCACCGACGACACTGAGGTGCCAGGTAACGTCTCGGTGCTGCAGGCCAGCGCGTGGAGCTGGTTTTGGACTGACACATCAAGGGCCAAAGTCAATCCCGACTCCGAAGTGATCATCGTCGACCACCACGATCCGCGCTTGCTTCCTTTGTTGGCCCATTCGGTCACTGCCTCCCATGAGCGCGACGGCGTTGTGCCGGATGCGTGGCTTGGTATTGAGTCGGCTGGTCAGCTTGTGTGCGCGGCTGCTGTCAACGTCAATGGAAACACCACATACCTACAAAGCGTTGTGACACACACCGACTTCCGACGCCGAGGTCTTGCCCGCCGGGTATGCAGTCATGCCACCGCGTGGTCGCTGCAGCAAGTGCCGTACGCAACGCTAGGAATGATGTCGGACAACGACATCGCGGCTCAGTTGTACACGGACCTGGGCTATGTCTGCGACAAGAGATTCAGGTCAGTTCGCTTCACACGAGGAGAGCAGCAGACAGCGTCGCTTAGCGACGAGTGACTGCTCTGCGGCGACTAGTTCTGGCGGTTAGCACCGGGCACCCAGAGAACATCGCCGCCGCGACCGAGGTTCGCCACTCGCGCAAGGATGAACAGCAAGTCACTCAGACGGTTCAAATACAACGCAGTGAGCTTGTTAACAGTGTCACCGTGGACTTCGATTGCTGCCCAGACGCTGCGCTCGGCGCGACGAGTGATGGTTCGTGCGACGTGCAGCAAGGCTGCGGCCGGGGTTCCGCCGGGTAGGACGAAGGAGCGAAGGGGCTCGAGTATCTCGTTCCACTCGTCGCAGTGCGCTTCAAGTCGGTCGACGTAGAACTGTTGGACGCGCAGCGGCTCGTACTCGTATGTCTCGGCAATCGGTGTGGCGAGGTCGGCGCCAACATCGAAAAGGTCGTTTTGCACGGCCGTCAGCAGGGTGCGCAGTGGTTCGTCCATCTCGCCAAGGGCAAGGGCAGCGCCGATGCTGCTGTTCGCCTCGTCTACATCTGCGTAAGCGCGCAGCCGAAGGTCTGTCTTACTCGTGCGGCTGGCGTCGCCCAGCGAGGTCTGGCCTTCGTCGCCGGTGCGCGTGTAGATCTTGGTGAGGTGAACCATGGTCACAGCGTAGGCGGCTTCTAGGCTGTGTGCCGTGTCAGCATTTCGGGTCCGCGGCGGCCGCCCCTTGGTGGGCGCAGTGAGTGTGCCCGGCGCCAAGAACAGCGCGTTGAAACTGATGGCGGCGAGCCTGTTAGCCGTGGGCGAATCGACGATCACAGGTGTGCCCGACATTGACGACCTGGATGTCATGGCCGAGCTGCTGCGTCGCCTTGGTTGCCGCGTGAGTCGCGATCGGGATGCAGCAACCGTCAGTATCGATGTCCCTGCCGAGATCGACCACCGAGCCGAGTACGACTTGGTTCGGCAGATTCGTGCGTCCACTGCACTGATGGGGCCGCTGTTGGCCCGCACGGGCGCGCTGGACATCGCACTGCCGGGCGGCGACGCCATCGGCTCGCGCGGCGTGGACATGCACATAGATGCGCTCGAAGCTCTCGGGGCTGAATTCTCCACTGAGCACGGTTACCTGCACGCGACAGTGCCGACTCGCCTGCGCGGCGCCGACATCAACTTCGACTTTCCGTCGGTGGGAGCCACCGAGAATGCGGTCTTGGCGGCAGTGCTCGCCGATGGTTGCACCACAATCACCAATGCCGCTCGTGAGCCGGATATCGCCGACATCTGCCAGATGTTGGTGCAGATGGGCGCGCGGATCGAGGGCATCGGCAGCAGCCGCCTCGTCATTGATGGGGTCACGTCGTTGGCGCCGACAACTCACGCCGCTGTGCCCGACCGCATCGTCGCCGGCACATGGGCTGCCGCCGCGATCATGACCCAGGGAACAATCGACATCCACGGCGCTCGAGCTTCGGACATGGCGCTGGTTCTGAACAAGTACGAAGCCACCGGGGCAGTGGTCGAGCGCTTCGACGGGGGCATCAAGGTGTCCATGCAGGAACGGCCGACCGCAGTCGATGTGGTCACCCTGCCGTATCCCGGTTTCCCGACAGACCTGCAGCCGATGATGATCGCTGTCAATTCCATCGCCCGCGGAGCAGGGA
>CAYFKX010000199.1:0-2173 GCA_964343545.1 uncultured Bifidobacteriaceae bacterium
GCCAACCGTTGAACTTGCCCAATGTGTGCGTGCCGACGCCGATGTCGCTCGTGTCACTGATCCGGGCACATGTGCCTGAAACGTCGACGACTCACCTTCGTATTCGCCTGTCGCAGTCGTCGTACGCAGTCACGGGGGCGTGCACGGCGATTACGGCTGTTGCAGATTCGATCAATCCATTTGGTGGATCGTGCGTCCATGATGCATCGGTCGACAACCACAGCACAACAGGTTGGGTGTTGGTTGCCGCGGTCTCCAGCGAAAGGGAAATAACGCCTGCACGTGAACACTTGATTGCCGCAGAGCCGGCAGTCGGTGACGTGCTGGACCGACTGATTCTGCACGGCGGACGGTGGTGGTCAGCGCTGTGTGAGAACGACCAATGCTGTCCACCCGGGGGCAGTGCCATCTCGGACTGGCCGACAGCTCGTGATTCGGCTTCGGCGGACATCTCGCCCGCAGGGGCCGATGCCCCACCGTGGCTTGCTGCCATCGGCTGCGCCAGCGCCGATGACATCATCAGGGTTACCCACGAGGCAGACGCGTGCGCGCCCCTACTAGCGAGCGCGAAAAGTTATAAAGCCAAACTCGCACTCATCAATCGCATCGATGCTGCTGTAGCCAAAGACACGCGCGAGGAGCACGATGCGCAGCCGCTACTCATCGCCGCTCTTGACGACATCCGCCTTCGCGATGGTCTCTTGCGTCGCTGGGTGTGTGAGTCCGACCCTGAACGGCAAGATGAGGTGCGGGAAGCGCTCATCGAATCATCCCGGCTGTGTCCATCGAATCGCTCCCATCCCTTGCTGACGGTTATCGCCGGTCTGATGTGGAGTCGCGGACAAGCTGACATCGCTCGGTACTGCGTGGAGCTTGCCTTGGCCCGCTGCTCGCACTACTCGCTAGCGCGACTCCTGCACCGAGCCTTGATTCACTCAGTTCCAGAGCGCGTCTGGCTACAGGCTGTCGCCGCCACGAGCATGCGCGAGTGCCTGGTTGGTTCAGGTAAGGCGCAGCAGAAGGTTTAGTGCACGTACTCGCTGGTGCAGGTCGCCGCTCGTTTCTGCAGGGTGCAAGCCTTGCCATGCCACTGGGCGGCGTGCCTACACTCCCTGTGCCCGGCAAATTCAGCGCGAAAGGTGCTGGCCATGGGCGCACGCACGAGACCGGACGTGAAGTCTGGTGCACGCGACGGGCTTCTCGTCGGTGGGTCGCGTCGGCCGCTGCGATTCATATCGAATTACCGCCTCGGCATGCTCGCTGCCCTGGTGTGCGCACTGGCGCTGACGGCGTCCCCATCCTCGGCGGACCCTGGTGTCACTGGCGACGACGCGACCGATGAGTACATCGGCACCGATTCGATACTGCTGAGCAGGCAATTTGACGGCGAGGCAACAAGCCGGCGAGCGGCCGCGACCTGCCATGGCTGTCGTTGGCGGGTGACGGTGTTGTGCCCATCAGACATCGCGTTGCTTGAGGCCGACCCGGAGGCAGTGATTGTCAATCCGCATCCGTGCACGGCTGATGCACGAACTGTGTGCCCTCAGGGCACGAAGCGGCTGAACATTTACTTCGCTGCCCACAAGGAGGCGCCGCTTCGACGCGTCGGCAGCGGTTGCTTCGGCGATGCAGGGCCAGTGAAGAGAACGGTGGTGCACTCATGGGTGCACGATGTTCAGCGTGCGAAATTGCCGCCAGCGTCAGTGCGCTTGATCCCTGCCCGGGTGCTCGCTGGCATGCCTTCGCGAGCTCAGATCGGTCCAACGGGACGTCACCGCTGGCTCATGGGTGTGAATGGGCACTCCCTTCTCATCGATGCGCGGGCGAGGTGGCATATCGATTGGGGCGATGGGTCATCGACGCAGTCCCCGTCAAACCGTGTCAGCCATCGTTGGGAGTCGAGCGGGCGGCGAGGAGTTACTTTGACTGCCACGTGGACAGCCCGCTTTTGGGTGGATGGGGACGGGCCGTGGCTTGTGCCAGAACGGCTGACCCAGACTGCGCGCGCCCACATCAATGTGCTGTCTGTTTCGCCACGCCTGGTGCCCTGGTAGCAGGTCGTGGCGGGAATGAGCCTTGTCTGCGGCGTGTTCTCGTATGGGGATACACTTCCCCCGCCCGCAGTCGGGCCTGTCGATTGCTCAACCGGAGACCGCTAGTCGTGGTCTGAAAT
>CAYFKX010000199.1:2183-2651 GCA_964343545.1 uncultured Bifidobacteriaceae bacterium
GTCCACGTCTGTGAAGTCGCCTTCGAAGTCGTCATCGACAACGGCCAAGAAGGCCGTTTCGAAAAGGGCACCGAAGGCCACACCCGCGAAGTCGAGCGCAAAGTCAACAACCAAAGCCGCGCCCAAACTTGTCAGCAAGACAGTGACCAAGATCGTCACGAAGACCGTGACGAAAACCGTGACCAAGACAGCTGGTTCATCCAAGAAGGTCGTAGCACCTACGGCGAAGTCCAAGACCGCAACTTCTGCGAAGAAGGCCGCGGTTCCCGCCGCCAAGAAAGCTGTTAAAGCGGTGCCCGCGTCGAAGACACCTGCAAAGCTGGTCGGTAAGAAGGTCGCTGCCTCCGCTGCGAAAGCCCCCGCCAAGAAGCCGGCGCTGCCAGCAACTGCTGCGAAGGCCGGGAACAAGGGCCCGAAGGCCGCTGAGAAAGAATCGCCGGCCACCAAGCGCGGCAAGAAGGCCCCGAC
>CAYFKX010000200.1:0-2646 GCA_964343545.1 uncultured Bifidobacteriaceae bacterium
CTCCCCAGTACAGGGAGCGGCGTCGCGCTCAGCCGCGCAGCCGGGTCAGTCAACGCACCAAGGTGGCTCAGTCTTCAAGCGGCTGTTCGGCCGCTGACGCCTGAGTCACTCCTCCTTGGACTTCTGGGCGGCAGCGCGCTTGCTGCCGTCGGGGTCCATCTCCTGCATGAGTCCCGCGTACAACGCCTCGACGAACGCCCGGATCTGGTCGCGTGGCATCGACGCCAGGTTCTCCGGCGGCTTGATGAAGACCCGGTCTTTGCCACCGCTCTCATCCTCGAGCGGCATGGGTGTGTTGTCGTACTCGTTCATGCGTGTTCTCCTATCGGGTTGATGCCCAAGTCCCGGGCGAGCGCGGCGATGAGCCGCGCCGATTCGTAGTCGCTGACGAACTGAGGTTGCTGCTCATCCAGCCGGGCGCACTCGGTGCGCGCCCACACCACCTGCTCGTTCAGCCATGTGGCTGCTGGCTTCATGTGTGCGGTGACTACCTGCTGAATTGCCGCCAGCGAGTAGGCGTAGGTCGGCGGTTCCAGCCACGACTCGAGTCCGTGTTCGCTGTCGCGGCTGGTCGCATCGATGAGTGCGCGTCCAGTTGCATGGCGACGCTCGCGGCCCGCGCGTTTGAGGATTCCCGACATCGTCGTGTAGACGCCGTAGAAACCAGTGTCGTGTGGGAAGCGAGCGGAGTGAAGTGCGCAGGCCATCACGCTTTCCGGTTGGCTGCTCAGAGTGCGCGCGACCACATGCGGCAGGAAGTGGACCGCGCCAGCGCGCGCAGCCAGGAGCGCATCGACAGCCAGGCAGGTGCGACACAGCACAGTGGTGACCCCGGCCTGCCAGTCGCGACAGCAGACGGCGCAGGGTGCGGGTCGGTGTCCATCGCGTGCCAACATTCCGAACGGGTCGTCGTCGACACTCGCAGGAGGGATCTGCACGCCATGAGAATCGGGAGTACTCATTCGGCACCAACTTCTAGTTCCTCGATGAGCTCGTGAATGCCTCCTAAGGCCCACGGCAGGTGTAGTTGCGCGTACGACAGGTACGCGTCCAGTGAGCGCGCTTGCCCGGGGAGGAAGCGAGCAGCCCAGTCGTCGTAGGCCACTGGTTGGCTCTCGTCGAAGCCGCCGAGCATCGTGAGCAGTCGCAGGTTGGCCTGGAAGGTCTCATCCATCTGCTGCCACAGGTACTGCTCCAGGGCCCGTGCGCGAGGAGTTCGCTGGTGAGCTGGAATCTGGCCGACAGTTCGATGGATTGTGACGCAGCGGTCGGTCTTGCTCGGCCTTCGAGTGGTGGGCAGAAAGCGAGCGCCGCCGAATTTGGCTGCGAGCTTGCGGTCGATGCGCAGGCAGTGGTGACACAGGCGACGGCGCTGGACCGCACTCAAGCCGGTGATGCACAGCTGGCACAACGCGACGAACTCGCAACTGGTCAGACCTAGTTGCAAGTCCACCGTGAGCGGCTCGTCGAGATCGCTGAGGTTGATGCGTTCTCGGCGGCTCGCCATGAGAGGGGATGCAGTCGCGCTGGCACCTCGCACATCGGCGAGCTCCGCCACGAGGTCACAGAACGCACTGTCGATGTCAGATTGGGGCCATGGGTCGACCCGTGGTGGCCGCTTGGCCGGCATCTTGGATCTGAAGACGGGATCGTCTTCGGGGTTGCGACCATTCCAGGGGTCGCGCTTGGGTATTTCCTCGCCGAATGGCGTCATGTGTCGCTCCGCTCTTCTGCTCTCGCAGCTGATCTCTCCCCGGGGCACCGTTCGCGGGATGCGCGGTTGCCAGGCAGTCCGCCGGGTACGTCCGACTGCCGTTCTTGATCGTGTTCAGTTGTTGTTCAGTTGTGCCGCTCGCACTGTGCGGCGGCTGGTCTAACCCCTGCGGTGGGGCGGGGTATTCCCACCCCACCGAGGAGTTCTGGCGTGCTGGGGGTCTTAGCCGTTGGCCTTGACCCGCCAGTAGCCGGTCTTGCGGGGGTTCATCGACCCCGGCTTGCGGTGTCCGCGGTCGTTTGCGGCTGCTGCTTGGCGCTTGGCGAGCGCCTTGGCGATCTTGTCGTGGTGCTTACCCACGGTTCTCCTTCGTGACGCGATAGGACTGCAGTCACTCGGTGCGATCGTCCGTCAGGACTTGGTTCCACCTCACAGACGCTGCAATGCCGAGAAGGCATGACTGCCTGCCCGCGGGATGCGGGTGCAGGGCGTGTGTGCGGAAGTTCGCGGCTACAAAGCCAAAGCGGACCTGGTGTCCATCTGTCACTCCTACTGCTCGTTCCGGACCCTTTCGGGCGCCGGCCAATCTCCCTCAGACCACCGTGTGAGCCACCGGTTGGTAAACGCGAGCCGAGGGCCTTAGCGCGTTCGTCTTGATTGCGGCGCAATGGTACCAGCAGTGGGGGACAGGCTTCAGGTGGATCGACGTGGTCACCGATAGTCAGTTGTTTGCGGCTGGTCCGGTCTGGCTCGCTGCAGCTTGCGCCGGCACATGCTTGTCAAGCCCGGCCACATGTAAAGCGAGCCCGCGGTTGTAGATCACATCCACGTTGTAGCCGTGACGGGCCGCTATGTCTAACGTCGCGGCAATCGCAGTAGCCAAGCGCGCTTCTGAAGGTCGGAAATCAAAGTCGCCTTGGTCGCGCTTGGCT
>CAYFKX010000201.1:0-2631 GCA_964343545.1 uncultured Bifidobacteriaceae bacterium
CCACTCGGTCACGCAGGGCCAGGATGCACGCGATGCTCTCAACTGCGCCAGCGCCACCGAGTAGGTGACCAGTCATCGACTTCGTGGCGGTCACGATGACCGAAGGTGTGTGCTCACCGAAAGCGGCAGTGATGGCGACGGCTTCTGCAATGTCGCCGGCAGGAGTGGATGTCGCATGTGCGTTGATGTGGTGGACCTGTGCGGGCGTGATTCCCGCATCGGTCATGGCCTGCAGCATGGCGCGTGCGGCACCGCTGCCCGTGGGATCTGGCTGAGCCATGTGGTGACCATCGGCGGTCATGCCGAAACCGTCGACGTAGCCGTGGATGGTTGCACCGCGGGCACGCGCATGCTCTTCGGATTCCAGCACCAGCACGCCGGCACCTTCACCCATGACGAACCCGTCACGATCCACGTCGTACGGCCGAGATGCCCGCTGCGGCTCGTCATTGCGGGTGGACAACGCGCGCATCGCACAGAAGTCAGCCATCGGCGCTGGGTGGATCGCAGCCTCGCACCCGCCGGTGACCACAACGTCGGCACGCCCGAGTCGGATGAGCATGCTCGCCCACGCGATTGCTTCAGCACCTGATGCGCAGGCGCTCACCGGCGCGTGTACACCCGCACGCGCTTTGAGTTCCAAAGCCACCGTGGCAGCTGGACCGTTAGGCATCAACATCGGCACGGAGTTGGGGGAGATGCGGTTCCAACCGCGCTCGCGCAACGTGTCGTAGGAGTCCAACAACGATTGGACACCGCCGATACCCGAGGACAGCACGACCGACAGGCGTTCGAGGTCCACGCTCGGAGCACCAGCGTGCTGCCAGGCCTCACGCGCCGCAACCAGGGCGAACTGCTCGGAACGGTCCAGTTTGCGCGCCTCAACCCGGTCGAGTTGCTCACTTGGGTCGACCAGCGCGGTGCCGGCAAACCGAGTCGGCAACTCGTACTTGTCGTAGTCCCCGCCCAGTGGGCGAATGCCGGAAACCCCGGCCCGCATCGCGGCCCAGGTGGACGCCACATCTCCCCCAAGCGGGGTGGTGGCGCCGAGTCCGGTGATGACGACTCTGCGTTCGCTGTTCATCACTACTCCCTACAGCAGCACCGAAGAAACAACGGGTGGGGGCGCCGGCGATGGCCGACGCCCAGACATCACGAGTTGGCGGTGATGTAGTTGACGGCGTCGCCGACGGTCTTCAGGTTCGTCACCTGGTCGTCAGGGATCTTCACACCGAACTTGTCTTCACACGCCATGACCACCTCGACCATCGACAGCGAGTCGATGTCCAGGTCGTCAACGAACGACTTGTCCATTGCGACTGCGTCGACCGGCACACCAGCGATGTCGTTGCAGATGGAAGCCAGACCTGCGAGAACGTCTTGCTCGGACATGTATCTCTCCTTGTCGTGAACGAGCCGGGACCGGGTGGTCTCAGCCGGGGATGCGGACGACTTGCGCCGACCACACCAAACCTGCGCCAAATCCAATCAGCAGGGCTAACCCTCCTGCGGGAAGCCTGCCCTCGGCGCGCAGAGCGTCCATCGCGAGCGGGATGGACGCGGCCGAGGTATTGCCCATGTGCGTGATGTCGCGTGCCACGGTGACGGACTCCGGCAGGCCGAGGTATTTGATCATCGCGTCGGTGATGCGGTTGTTTGCCTGGTGCGGGATGAAGCAGTCCAGGTCGCTCGGGGTGATTCCAGCGGCCTGCACTGCTGCGGCAGCAGCCTTCGCCATCTCGGCCACCGCCCAGCGAAACACGGTCTGACCTTGCATTGTGAGAATCGGGCGGGTGTCTCCGTCATCGCGCACTGGATCGGTGCGTACTGGTCGGGCGGGGCTGGAGATGATGACCTCAGCCTGGCTGCCATCCGAACCCCACACCGCCGGGCCAATGCCAGGGGTGTTGCTCGGTCCGACCAGTGCGGCACCGGCGCCGTCGGCAAACAAGAACGCGGTGCCGCGGTCATCAAGGTCGGTGAAGTCTGAGAGCTTCTCGGCGCCGATGACGAGGACGTACTCGGCTGAGCCAGCGCGCACCATCGCGTCTGCGAGGTTCAGTCCGTAGGAAAAGCCAGCGCAGGCCGCGGAGATGTCGAAGGCTGCACCGTTGCTTCCCAGCCGGCCGGCGACCATGGCGGCAGCCGACGGCGTGATGAACAGGTGCGAAACCGTGCTGAGCACGATGGCACCAACCTGCTCCCCGCGGATTCCGGCATCGTCCAGCGCCCGCTGCGCTGCTGTGGTCGCCATGTCGATGACTGACTCCGCGGGTTCGGCCCAGCGGCGCTCCACGATGCCGCTGCGTTCGCGAATCCACTCGTCACTGGAGTCGATGCGGTCGACTAAGTCGGAGTTGGGGATGACTCGGCCTGGTCGGTAAGAGCCGAAGCCAAGGATGCGCGAGTACGGGCCGCCGGTGGCGGCGGTGATGTCAGCGGTCATTGCCCGGCTACCGGGTGCAATCGCACGATGCCCTGGCCGGGGTTCACCGGGTCACCGTCCACTGCGAGCCATTCGACGACGACGCCAGCGTGCGGCGTGACGATGTCGATGGTCTCGCGCAGACTTGTGATGGTTCCGATGGTGGCACCAGCGGCGAACTCCTCGCGGTCGTCGCTGCGCCGGAA
>CAYFKX010000202.1:0-2620 GCA_964343545.1 uncultured Bifidobacteriaceae bacterium
CGCCTTGAAAGCGTCTGAGGGAAACCTCCGGGGGTTCAAATCCCTCCCTCGCCGCTCAGGGGCCAGCGGACCGGGTCTCCCGTGTCACATCAATTGGCTCATCCGCACCTACGCCATCGCGTGCGCCCGCCGCTGCGACAGACATGAACTCGCGCGCCAGCGCGGGCCTGCCAACAAACCAGCCCTGCACTGCATCGGCACCCGCCTCACGCGCCCGTTCATACTGCTCTGACGTCTCCACTCCCTCAACAACGGTGCGAAGCCCGAGGTCGCGCGCCAGCGTGCACACACTCTTCAGCAGTTGTTTAGCGCGTACCTCTTCACTAGCCAGCAGGAACTGACGGTCCAACTTCACGATGTCGATGGGAAGTTGCGTCAGGTACGACAGTCCACTGAACCCAGTACCGAAGTCGTCGACCGCAACTCGAACGCCGAGCGCCCGGATGTCCGAGAGCACACCGCGAACCGCACCAGACATCGCAACCATTGCCTCCTCGGTGATCTCGATGGTCAGCCAGTGCGGAGGCAGCCCGCATGCGGCCAGGGATGTGTGGACGCGGCGTGCGAGATCCACACTCATCAGCTCACTCGGCGACATGTTGATGGCCACCCACCGAGGTGATGACGGCGATACGGTCGTTCGCCACATGGCTGCGTTGTGAAGTGCCTCATCAAGCAGGTACTCGCCTAGTCGTGGCATCAGTCCGGCACGCTGCAGCGGCCCGAGGAACTGCGCAGGTACAAGCTCGCCGCGTACTGGGTGGCGCCAACGCGTCAGCATTTCAACGCCTCGCTCACCCGCCTTGCCAGGCAGCGGCACAACGGGCTGGTAAACGCACACGAACTCCCGTCCGGCCAAGGCAGCAGGCAGCCGATTGATCAACTCCTGATCGCGGTCGGCCTGCTCGCGCTCCGCCGGTGTCCGCACGACCACTCGGTTGCGACCCGCTGCTTTCGCATCGTGAACTGCTGCCTCGACATCGCGCAACAACAGTTCAGCGTTACCCCCGTGAGCCAGCGCCGCGCCGACCGATGCGGTCACGCTGATAGGGATATCCCCGCAGAACACAGGCACCGCCATCAGGTGGCGCAGTTGGTCAGCGGCATCACGCGCAGCGCCTTCTGAGTAATTCCCTCGCAGCAACACAGCGAACTCATCGCCGCCAATCCGTGCGGCGCATAACGCCTGCGGTAGGTGCGCTCGGAGTCGTCGGGCGAGTTCACGCAGCGCGTCATCAGCACACGCACGTCCATGCAGAGTGTTGACCGCAGCGAAGTCGTCGAAATCCAGTGCCAGAAGCAAAGCCGAGCTGTGGTCGTCAAGGGGTTCAGTTCCCATCAGCATCTCATTGACTACCTGCTCCAGCACACGTCGAGTCGCAAGGCTCGTCAACTCATCAGTGTGTGTCGCCTTCGCCAGCGACACCTGCATCTGCATCGCTTCGTCAAGCGCTCGCCGCCGTTCGCGAGCAATCACACTCACCACGAGCAGCACGACGACATAGCAAGCGATGAACGCCCGGGCCCAGGCTGCGGCGAACTCGCCGACGAAAGGTCCCTCTTGCCACCCAGTCGCCAAGCTGAGTGCGCTTGCGAACAGCAGCACAGCGGCACTCGTCGCCCCGACCCCAAGCCGAATCGCGATCCACACCGTGACGAAGATCCCCGGGAATGTGTACGCGCTGCGGGCTCCCGTACCGAGCAAAGCCGTCGCTGCGAGCATCGTCACACTCGCCAGCACTGCTTCGCCGGGGAACAGAATGTCCGACGGTCGCCATGCGTCCATGGCCGCGCGGGACAGTGAGGTGATGAACGGCATCACCACTAAAACACCGAGGACATCCGCTAGCCACCACGTGACTGCTAAGTCGATGGCTGAGCCTTCATACCCTGCAGGGCTGGCGAACACGCCCGCGAGCAGCGCGCCCAGCGTCGGTCCCGACACAGCGGCGACAAGGATCACCGTTACCGCTCGAAGTTGCGGGCCGACAACATGATGGCGGGCGCGCCAACTGATCGCGACAACTGCCGAGACCACGACCTCCAGACCGTGAATGACGGACATCGCGAGTCGCTGCTGCCACGGCAACCCGTCTACGAGCCAGGCGATGTTCTCGCCCCCCAGCACCGCGATAAACAACCCCACCCACACCGCAGGCGTATGCCGCAGCGCCAGGTACGCAATGCCAACCGCAGCGCCCAACGCCGGGCAGAACACGGGGATGCCGATCGCGCTCTTAGCGACCTCAATGCTCACCGCGAAGACCGCGGCATACACCGGCAAGAGCACACCGACGACAACCCAACCAAAGCGGTCGGTTGCAGGACTTACGAGTTCGGGCTTTCGCCCCGAGGTGGTGCGCAGTTCAGCCCGCATACATGCCACGTTAGGCAGTTGGAGTGCACCTGACCTTCGAAAGTCGGAAAACCGTCGAACGACGCTCACATGGGCCTGGCTGCGCTGCAACTGGTCAGGGCTAGAGCGCACAGTGCAGACAAAGACAAGGAATCTGCCTCCCCTACGCTTGCGCCATGCTGGACATCCGCCTGCTTCGCGAAGACCCAGACCGTGTGCGTGCCTCACAAGCCGCCCGCTCGGAGGACACCGGAATCGTCGATT
>CAYFKX010000203.1:0-2595 GCA_964343545.1 uncultured Bifidobacteriaceae bacterium
AACGCTGACATGCGTGCCGCGGTGCTCGAAAGCCATGGGCGCACAATGCCACGCGTGTCCGTGTGACCGCGCTCACGCCATGCGCGGCCAGTGCTCACGCCACACGCGGCCAGTGCCCACAGTGCTCATCCCATACGCGGCTGGCGGCCGTGCGTTGCCTCACTGCTTTGCCACCCTGCCCGGTCAGAGGTCTGCCGGAGCGCCTGACCAAGTCGGGATCTTGATACAACCAGCGCTGCGCCCCACCTTGGCCAACCCAGAACGGTCACCGGACTGGTAACTCGCGCTGGCCCGCTTGATCATGTACGGGTACATGATCTGCGAGGTCGTGGCCACGTGGTTCAGCCCGACGGTGTGGCCGAGTTCGTGGATGAGCAACTCACCGCGGGTGCGACCGGAGCCGAATCCGGGTGCGAATGCCGAGCGTTGGGCGGCGTTGAGCACGACATAGCCACGGACGATGGCGGTGCCGGCCGGGGTGCCGTTGTAGGCCCCCCATCGCCAGGACTGCCAGCCAGCGGTTCCTGCCAGCCAGCCACGGCTGTCCTGCAGCAGCAGGCTGCTTCGGGTGCTGGAGTAGTTCTGATTCACCCAGGCCACGACCAGCTCGGCGTCACCGGTGTTGCGCCACCAGTTCACGCCAGTGGGGATGGTCTTCGTGGTGCCGAGGTACTGATAACGGATGCCTGTGGCGTAGGACAAGCGGGCGATGGCAGCCTTCACATCAACGAGCGCGCGGTAGCGGCCGTAGGAAGTGGACGCCGACTGGGCCAGGTTCACCCGGTACTTCACCGATGTCTGGCACGGGTTCCAGCGAGCCACGACTTTCTGGTTGGTGGTCAGCGTCTGGTAGCTGAGCGTGTACATCGCGGCAGCGTGGCTGGGGCTGGCGGCTGCAACTGTGCCGATGGCGGCGGCCGCCATTGCGGCAATGGCTTTCGTCGCCAGCCGCGTGCGCCGCGTCGTTGCGGTGCCGTCAGTCGCTACCGGGGGTTGGGTGCGGGTGCGTGTCATACCCGCGGAATCGGCCGAACAGGTGAGCACTTGAGTCCGCGGCTGGTGCGCGTCCGACATGCGGGCGCGGGGCGCGGTACGGCAGACTGCGCCGGGTTCGCCTCGGCGTCGGGGCACCTTCTGCCAGCCGAGTAGACGACGAGGTGTGCGCGATGTCGCGTGTGGTCGAGCAGTCAGCCCCCGGACGACCCTTCCCGCTCGGTGCGCGCGTGCTGGGCTCGGGCATCAATGTGGCCGTACGAGTGCCGATGTTGGCCACCGGCGTGCAGGTCTCCGTCTTCGACGATGTCAACGGGCACTGGCGCCACATCGACTTGACCCACCGCACCGGCGAGGTCGTGCACGGCTGGATTGATGGCGTGGAGCCCGGAGCCCGCTACGGGCTGCGGGTTGACGGCCCCTGGGACCCGAGCAACGGTCTGCGCTTCAACGGCGCGAAGTTGCTCGTCGACCCCTACGGGCTCGCGGTCGACGGCCGCTGGGATGGCCATGTGAGCTGCTACGGCTATGTGTTCGGCAACGAGCTGCTGCGCAATGAGGAGGACTCTGCGGGCCATGTGCCGACCAGTGTCGTGGTGGACCCAGGTGACGCCGAGGGCTACGACTGGTCGGGAGAGACGCGGCCGCGGACCCCGATGGACCAGTCCGTCATCTACGAAGTCCATGTCAAGGGCTTCACCAAACAGCACCCTGGGGTCCCCGAGTACCTGCGGGGTACGTATGCCGGGATGGCGCACCCCGCGGCGATCGAGCACCTGGTGTCCCTTGGTGTCACTGCGGTGGAACTGCTTCCCATCTATGAGGTCGCCGACGAGGCGCACCTGATAGACCTCGGGCTGACGAACTATTGGGGGTACAACCCCGTGTCCTGGTTCGCACCGCGCGGGCAGTACTGCGCATCCGGTTCACGGGGAGCGCAGCTACGCGAGTTCAAGGACATGGTCAAAGCACTGCACAACGCCGGCATCGAGGTGCTGCTCGATGTTGTCTACAACCACACTGCCGAAGCCGGCGCACAGGGACCGACATTGTCGTGGCGAGGTATTGACGAGGGCGCTTACTACCTGCGCTCCGAGGACGGCTCGCACCACATGAACTACACCGGCTGCAGCAACACCGTCGACCCGAACAACCCCGCCGCGCTGACGATGATCCTTGACTCCTTGCGCTACTGGGTCACCGAGATGCATATCGATGGGTTCAGGTTCGACCTCGCTCCGCAGCTGGGGCGCGTCGGCGAGGACATCGACTTCCTCTCCGCCTGTATGACGGCAATCGGGCAGGACCCGGTGCTGCGCGATGTGAAACTCATCGCCGAGCCGTGGGACATCGGTCCAGGCGGCTACCAGTTCGGCAACTTCCCCGCGAATTGGTACGAGTGGAACGACCGGTTCCGCGACGCGGCACGGGAGTTCTGGCGCGGCGACGATGTGGGCGTGGCGGAGATCGCCAAGCGCCTCGGCGGCAGCGCCGATGTGTTCGGTCCTCAGTTCCGCACGCCGGCTGCGTCAGTGAACTTCGTGACGGCGCACGACGGGTTCACTATGCGCGACCTGGTGTCCTACAACTCCAAGCACAACC
>CAYFKX010000204.1:0-1179 GCA_964343545.1 uncultured Bifidobacteriaceae bacterium
TTACTGAACCGTAACGCGGACGACTTTCGCTCCGTTCACTCCGGTCGGCTGCAGTTCCACGAGGTAGTCAACAGTGAATTCGGCGGACCCAGAGTCCGACTCGATCTCGTCTGGATAGTAGTAGAACTCGGCGATCATCCAAGTCACGCTGTAGTACGACGTTCCCGAGCATGACACCGAGAAAGTTGCTTTCCCATGGGACACCGTCACTGGCTCGTCGCCAGCGATGCATGAACCTGCCTCACTGCTGCTCTCAATATCTTCAATCGATTCGTAGAACGACGGTTCGTCCAGTTCTACATACGCCCAGCACCTGCCCCCGATGTGACTCTCTCGGTCGACGCAACGCTCAAGCGCCTTGTCTGCAGCTTCTACCGCAAGCTGCTGAGCGTTTGAAGGCAGGGTTATGTCGCCGACCTTGAACTCGATGTTGGTGTGATTTCGGTTCCCGATGGCGTACTGCTGGCTGTACCTGCTCGCGAAGCCTCGCCACGATGCGGCCGCGGTCACAAGTCCCGGCGGCGCGACGAACTTGCCCTGCCACAGTTGCCACAGCTGCCCGCCTGCTGCCTCGGACTTCCCCAGCCGTGTACCGCCCAGTTCGACGGGCCACCGACCGTTTTGCATTGCCGCATTCGCAGCGGTGAAACTGACTGTCGGAGCATCGGCGGTCATTGACCAGTTGTGCTTCCTGAAGAAAAGCATCCAACTGTCGACGCTCGTCAAACTCAACTTCAGCGTCACACCCGAGCCTGGCCACGTCACCTCCGCAGTGCGTTGCGAGCTCCAAGAACTGCCAGTCAAAGTGGTCTGCGCGACGCCGGTCGGCGGTTTGATTTCCTTCTGAAGAGCCGCCGGCAGTTTCGGCAGGCCCTTGTTACTTGACGAGCCAATCAGCATGAGGGTGTCAAGGTCACCGACTTCCGCAGCTGCGATGTATTTCGTCAACAAGTCCCCCGGACTACTCTTCGCAAAAATCACGCCCTGCGCGATGAGCAGGGCGGCGATTGCCACGACGCCTGGAGCGAGCCGCTTGGCGAGCGCGAGTCGCTTCGCCCGCTGTTGTTCCTGCTCCTGAGCCTTGCCGTCTTCAGCCGCCTGCACCTGATCACGCATTGACTCGCCCTTGGTCGCGTCGACAATCCCCACGAGGGTCGCCACCCGCAATGCCTCGACAGG
>CAYFKX010000204.1:1189-2587 GCA_964343545.1 uncultured Bifidobacteriaceae bacterium
GCTGCAGACTGATCTCGAAGAGCCGTTGCAGGTTATTCAGGTGCGGAAGTACCTCCGCGCTGACATCTTCAGACTCGTGCGCCGACTGCCACCACGTGATGGCCTCGTCTAGTTGTCCTGATTGCGCATGCCACGTGCCCATCCGCGCCTTCGCTCCAGGGACCTGCGCTTCAACGGCTTGATCCAGGAGCTTCTTACGCTGTGTCTTTGGATCGGCTGTGAAGGCTTCCGGGAGGTATTTCCAGAAGCCGTCAGGGGAACTCGGCGGACTTGAGAGAAGTCGCTCGAGTTCCAGCGCCGCGTCGGGGCTTCCCGATGCTTGCGCTAGGTACGTCGACAGATTCTTGCGGTCGACATCAACGTGGTCCCGGGTGGCGGACCAGATGGCGAGCGCGCACTGGTTGAGCAGTTGCTCATATTCGCGCTGGGCATCTGCGACTCGGAGTCGGGCCACTGTGGCAACCGTCTGCAACAGCAACTCAGGGTCTGCATGAGACAAACTCACAGCGACCATGCACTCAATGTTTGCCGCTTCAACCCCTGCTTCCCAAGCCGCGAGCCGCGCAGCGGGTGATTCCTGCCATGCGGCATCAGCCGCTAGCAGTGCGCCCGCGCCTGATGGGCCGACCGAGGCTTCCTTTGCTCGCTTCGCCCACAGGTCGAACAGAGGCCGGTCACCGTGGAATCGTGCCCAGACAGCGAGTGCGGCCATGGCATCGGACGAGCCCCGCGATGCTGAAGCCTCCCACGAGCGGCGAGCACCTGACAGGTCTCCTTGGACAAACCAGCGCACGCCCTGCTGGTAGTCGTCGTTCAGCGCTGGCGGAAACTGTTCCAGCACCCACGCACGAACGAATCGGCCGGCGTTGAACCCTGCGCGTTCGAATGTGCCGAGGACATCGATGGAAACCATGCAAACCCCCTTGCGTTGACTTCGCAAAACTACCAGTTATTTTGTGATGGCTTTGGTAGCGCGGTACGTTGCCAAAGGCCAATCCCGCTGTGTAACTTACGTTTCGCATAAGTGGTACGTGGGACATGCTTAGCGAGAGGCTGCCGTTGTGGACACCTGGGGATGGTTTCTTCTTGGTCTGCTTGTCGTCGGCCTGTTCCGCATGATGAGCAACTCCAACTCAACATCCGCCCCCGTGCGGCAACCGTCAACTACCCAAACCGGGAGTCCGTCTAACGGGAGTGCATTGAGCTCAGGGCTCATGGGTGCTGCCGCTGGGTACATGCTCGCCAACAATTTGCACACGCAGCAGGAGTTGCACGAGTTGCAGGCACAACTGCAGGAAACCCAAGTAGAGATTGACGACCTGTCGGCCTCCAGCTTTGGTTCAGACACTGGCACGGCTGACTACTCGACAGATGAGTCTGGCTTTGATGCCGGAGATG
>CAYFKX010000205.1:0-2586 GCA_964343545.1 uncultured Bifidobacteriaceae bacterium
GGGACGTGGCTTCCTAAGAGACGTCGTGTGGTGGTGACGTCGTGTGGTGGTGACGGTCACTCGTTGAGTCCTTGCTAGGTCGCCTCAGTCGACTTGTCCACGTGGGGTCGGTTCAGGCGGCAGCGTCTTGCTGTGCGAAACCGGGCACGGACTCGATGAACAAAGTGCGCGCTGGGATAGTCGCATCGAGCTGGCATAGCACCCCGATGCCGCCCAACCACACTCGATGGATGAGCACATAACTCGGTGGCAGGTTTATCTTCAACCCGATGGTGAAGTCCGGTCGACGTGGATCGTTGATCCGACCGAACTGCTCCCGCATCCAGTCGCGGGTGAAGTGGAAATACTCGGGCTCAGCTGGTTCGCAGAACGGGGAGAGGTAGTTCAGGAGCGACTCGGCATCAATGTCGATGCCGGGACGCACGAAACCCTCATCGCGCAGACCCTCGAGCACCCGGTCAGCATCGCCACTCATTGCGATGCGCATCAGTGCGCCCATCGTGGAAGGAAGTCCGTCTGGTAAGTCGGCCACTGCACCGAAATCCAAAACGACGAGCCGGCCATCGGCGGCGATTTGGTAGTTGCCCGGGTGCGGATCGGCATGCATCAGTCCCACGCGTGCGGCCGATGTGATGAGGAATTCCAAGTACTTGAAGCCAGCGTCATTGCGTTCGGCTGCTGTGCCCTCGGCGATGATGCGTGACAGAGGCGTGGCGTCAACCCATTCGGAGACCAATACTGTCGGCGCGGCGGCTAACACGTGCGGTACGAGAACATGCGGGTCGCCTTCGTAGGCCGCAGCGAAGCGCCGTTGTGCCTGTGATTCGCGGATGTAGTCGAGTTCGTCATGCATGCGGTCGCGGACTTCAGCGAGCAGCGCCTTGATGTCTAAGCCCGGCGCAACGCTGCCGAGCAGCCGGCCGAAGCGCTGAATTTGCGCTAAGTCGCTGCGTACTGCCGCCGCCACGCCTGGGTACTGCACTTTCACGGCAACCTGCCGGCCGTCCCGCCAGATCGCCTTGTGAACTTGACCCAACGACGCCGCAGCCGTGGGTTGGTCCTCGAACGAGGAGAAGCGAGCCCGCCAGTCATGGCCTAGCGCCTCGGCCAGTTGTGCATGCACGGCCTCGGCGGAAAGCGGCGGAGCAGAATCCTGCAACTTGGTCAGCGATGCGCGGTATGGCTCTGCAAGTTCAGGCGGAAGTGCTGATTCCAGGATGCTCAACGCCTGCCCGAACTTCAGGGCGGCTCCTTTGAGTTGCCCCAAGACCGCGAAAATCTGCTCGGCGGTGCGCGCCTGCAACTGTGCGGCTACGTCCTCGGCCGGCTTGCCGGCGAGCCGTTGACCAGCACCGAGCGCGGCACGGCCGGCAGCGCTCAGCGGCACGGATGCCAACTTCGCGCTGCGGGTGATAGACCGGCGAGGAATCTCAGACATGACCCTCTAATTGTGGGTCTTCGGCGCGACTCGCGCACATCCACAGCCTCACATGACCGATAGCAGGGGTTTCTTCCCGGTCAGGCTGTCGTGGGCAACCGCTGGCAGCCGCAGTCTTGCTGCAGTGGGTGGCGGACCGTGTCGACTCGGCCCGAGGAGTCGATGAGAAGCGAGTTCGCGAGTCCCGACGGTGCGAGGCCGTCGAGGTACAACAGGGCTCGCCCAATCGCCAGACTCAGGCACAGCGCCACCGCCTCGGGGCTGCGGGCATTGCGATGATGTGTGCAGCGAATGTCCGCGACATCGGAGTCAGTCAGGCCGCGGGCGCGCCGCGCCTCAGCGACAACGCACCGAGTACACGGAGTCAATCCAGGCACTGTCAGCGGTCCAATCAACGCTCGAGTGCCTGAGACGCTGGCACACACATGCGGAATGCCCGCGCGCAGCCACGTGTCTGCGGCTTGGGGATTCAGGCTGAGTCGGTCATGGTCGTAGTGCGCCACGGTGATTGCTACGGCAGGGCGCGCTCGGGTTCGAGTATCTCCGACAACACGCACTCCAGTGGCTCGCAGCAACGTCGCAGCCTGTTCGCACATCTGTGGGTCACCCGACAAGCCGACTGCAGAACGTTGCCGATGCATGGCAAGTAGCACCGCGTCGTCGGCGTCCCCATCCACGACCCGCGCTCGACAGCAGTCGACCACGGCAGGGGCTGCGCGATGCGAGCCAACGCCGGCGGCCTCGATGATGCTGCCCGCCTCAACCAGCGCAACGAGCAGCTGATGCGGAATGTCAGTGATGACTTCGTCCCACGTGCAGCTGCCGTCAAGTCGGCGGATCCGATTGATCAGGCCGAAGAGCTCACTGGCATCGGCGCATACGCGCAGTCCCGGGCGAGCGCCGATGACTGCAGCGCCATCGGCAGTCCAGGCGATGGTGGTGCCTGGGCGCAGAGTCGGTCGGATGAGGCGGCGTGCCGCGATGTCTTCCGCAGTGGTCATGGACGGCAGGGTCATGGACGACGACTGTGGGCGGCGGGAACTTTCCACAGCGACCCTGTGCTAGCAGCACTCATTGCCGCCCCGAGGCACCCAGGCAGCGCCAGCACCGTGATGAATCGACTGCTGGTATCCGGCTGCGGACACCGC
>CAYFKX010000206.1:0-2572 GCA_964343545.1 uncultured Bifidobacteriaceae bacterium
AACGGCAACGACACCGTCTCTGGTGATGCTGGCAACGACACCGCCACAGGCGGCTCAGGCGATGACCGTCTCAGTGGTGGACTCGGAGATGACAAGGCCGCCGGCGATGCAGGCAACGACACCCTGTGGGGCAACGGCGGCAGCGATGCGCTTGCCGGTGGCACCGGAAACGACGCACTCCAAGGCGGCCCGGGCCGCGACACCGTGAACACGGGCTCCGGCAGTGATCAGTGCGCTGCCGACTCCGAAGACCCCGTGGCCGGACGCTGCGCGGTCGACACCAGCGCGCCAGTTATCTCCTTCGACTCCGTCCCAGAGGTCGTGGCAGCAGGGACGACGGTGTCGTTCCGGTGGCGCGCAACGGACACATCGGGCGTGCTCAGCACCCAAGCAAGCATCGGCAGCACCTGGGGTTGGGTGACGACCTGGGGATGTGGCTTCCAGACAGTCGGCACTCGGGTGGACGGCGACGACCGCGATGGCGTCTACGAACTGCAATGTGCCGTCCCGAACGACGCTCCGTCTCAGACCTACTCCTTGATCGTGTCCGGCTCGGACAACTTCAGCCAAGCCACCTGGGGCATCACCCGCGAGTTCACTGTGGCCGGCGGGTCCAGCGACACCGCTCTGCCTGTGGTGACCGACATGACGGTCGTCGGCACGACGGAGCGTGGCAAGACATTCAGTGTGCGTACCCGCGCCACAGACGAGACCGGCGTGGCGTATGCGTATGTCTGGGTGACCAGCGGTGCGCGTGTCGTGGACCCGGTCACCATGCGCTACTGGGTGGACTACGAAGAGGGTCCACAACTCGTCGAAGGTGACACGCGCGACGGCGTGTGGGAGCAACGATTCACCGTACGCGAAGACACTCCTGCGGGCGACTACACAATTTGGATTAGCCTCGGCGACACACTGGGCAATCGGCTCTACCAGTCGACTGCTTTGACAATCACCATTCCGTAATACGAAGGCACATGTGGTGAGGGGCTCGGATGCATACGCGTCCGAGCCCCTCACCACATGAGAACTGTCAGCCTGCGCTAGCCGGCTCAGCGACAGGCGCCTCACCCTCAGCCTTGCTGGCTGCAGCTGACTTGCCCGCGCCAGATGACTTGGCTGGCTTGCTCTTACTACCGCCCTTGCTACGAGAACTTGACCCACTCGACTCAGGCTTACCGCTGCGCTCGCGACCGGGCTCGTGCTTGTCTTCCTTCACCGGCGACGGCGAGGTCGAGATAATGACTCCGCGGCCATTGCACTGCTGACAAGGCTCAGAGAACACCTCGAGCAGACCCTGACTGAGACGCTTGCGCGTCATCTGCACTAGACCCAGCGACGTGACCTCAGCTACTTGGTGCTTCGTGCGGTCACGCCCGAGACACTCGATCAGTCGACGCAGGACTAGTTGACGATTGCTCTCGAGCACCATGTCGATGAAGTCGATGACAATGATTCCGCCGATATCGCGCAGGCGCAGTTGACGAACGATCTCCTCGGCTGCCTCAAGGTTGTTCTTGGTGACAGTCTCTTCGAGGTTGCCGCCAGAGCCGATGAACCGTCCAGTGTTCACATCGACCACGGTCATCGCCTCGGTACGGTCGATCACTAGTGAGCCGCCACTGGGTAGGAAGACCTTGCGATCCAACGCCTTCGCTAGTTGCTCATCCACCCGATGCGCGGCGAAGATGTCTTGAGCGTCAACCCACTTCTCCAACCGCGCCAGCAAGTCCGGTGCCACCCAGCCGATGTACTGCTCGAGCATCTCGTACACGTCGAGGCCGCTGACCTTGAGATTCTTGACGTCCTCGTTGAAGATGTCACGGACGACCTTGATGGTCATGTCCGGCTCGGCGTACAAAAGTGCAGGAGCGGCAGCAGTTTTGGACTTAGCCTGAATGTCATCCCACTGCGCAAGCAAACGGGTGACGTCACGGGACAGTTCGTCCTCACTTGCCCCCTCTGCAGCGGTGCGCACGATAACGCCGCCGTCCTCTGGCAGTACCGCACGCAAGACGTTCTTCAGGCGGTTGCGCTCGTTCTCAGGAAGCTTGCGGCTGATGCCAGTAGTAGCCGAGTTGGGCACGTAGACGACATACCGTCCTGGCAGCGACACCATTGATGTCAGGCGCGCACCCTTCTGCCCCACTGGGTCCTTGGACACTTGGACAACCACCGTGTCACCGGTCTTGAGCACGTTCTCAATGCGACGACCTTCGCCGTTGGGCACCCCAAGTAGGTCCCAGTTGATCTCACCGGCGTAGAGCACGCCGTTGCGGCCGCGGCCGATGTCGATGAAAGCAGCCTCCATTGAGGGCAGCACATTCTGCACGCGCCCGAGGTAAACATTCCCAATCAGCGATGTAGAGCCGGCTTGAGTGACATAGTGCTCAACGAGGATTCCATCCTCGAGCACGCCGATCTGAGTGATGCCCTCTCGGTCGCGCACGACCATGGTGCGCTCCACCGACTCGCGGCGGGCGAGGAACTCGGCCTCAGTGATGACGGTACGACGGTGCTTTCCTTCACGGCTGTCGCGACGGCGCTGCTTGCGCGCCTCAAGTCGCACGGA
>CAYFKX010000207.1:0-2569 GCA_964343545.1 uncultured Bifidobacteriaceae bacterium
ACCGCACCGACCTCCAGAGCGCCGCGCTCACCTGCTCGCCGCGGCACCCATGCCAGCCGCGCACCGGTCTTCGCTGCAAGCGCTGCGACCGCCGACAGCAGCCCCGGCTCGGTCGCGGCACGCTCGCCGACCATGACAATCGAACCTGCTTGTGAGAGTGCGTCAAGGACTGACGTCGGAAGCGAAGACACCACCTTCGCGTGCTCTCCCGGAGCGGCAGCAAGCAGTGCGGCATCGAGCTTGCGCGTGCCTGCACTGGCATGCGACGCGACGGTCGTGACCTTCGTTGTTCCCGCGACCACAGACTTGCGCAGACGCAGGAACACGATCGGCGACTCGTCTTCTGGCTCGAAGGCGACGAGCAGGACGTGCGGCGCGCTCTCGAGGTCGTTGTAGGTCACGCCGGTACGCGCGACCACGCCGTGGGCGAGGAACTGCAGTTCCTCGGCGGTAGCGACGCGGTTGCGGAAGTCAATGGCGTCACTGTGAGTGACGGTACGAGCGAACCGTGAGTACGCGTACGCATCCTCCACTGTGAGCCGACCACCGATGAGGTAGGCCACCGATGACCCGGCTGCGCGCAGCGCATCGGCGGCGGCTGCCAGGGCCTCCGGCCACGATGCAACGTGCAACTCCCCGTCCGCGCCACGCAGCAACGGGTGCGTGAGGCGGTCCTGTTGCGCGTATGCGAACGCGAACCGACCCTTGTCGCAGTTCCATTCCTCGTTCACTGCGGGGTTGTCCCAGGCGAGCCGGCGCATCACCTTGTGACGGCGGTGGTCAGTGCGCAGTGTGCAACCCGAGGCACAGTGCTCGCAGACACTCGGGGTGGAGACCAAGTCGAAGGGTCGTGCGCGGAATCGGTAGTTGGCACTCGTCAGCGCACCCACGGGGCAGATCTGGATGGTGTTACCCGAGAAGTACGAGTCGAATGGGTCGTCATCGCTGGTACCCACCTGCTGCTGGGCGCCTCGCTCGAGCAGCGCGATGAACGGGTCGCCGGCGATCTCGTCCGCGAATCGCGTGCATCGGGCGCACGACACACAGCGCTCTCGATCCAGCAGCACCTGCGCGCTGACATTGATGGGCTTTTCGAACTCGCGCTTCGGGCCCTCGAAACGTGACTCGGCGTTGCCGTTGGTCATCGCCTGGTTTTGCAGCGGGCACTCCCCGCCCTTGTCGCAGACGGGGCAGTCCAGCGGGTGGTTGATGAGCAGGAACTCCATCACGCCTTTTTGTGCATCGTCTGCCATCGAACTGGTGTGCTGAGTGCGCACGACCATGCCGTCGGCGCAGGTGACCGCACATGACGGCTGCGGCTTGCCCTGACCTTCAATCTCCACCAGGCACATACGACACGCGGCAACCGGCGCAAGCAGTGGGTGATCACAGAACCGCGGAACTGCAACGCCGAGCATCTCAGCCGCCCGGATGATGAGCGTGCCCTTCGGCACGTCCACCGTCACCCCGTCGATGGTGACGGACACCGTTTCCACTACCGCCGGCGTGCCAGCCGGTTGATTGGCCATGAGCGTCATCGAGTCACCACCGGGAGCATCGTGCTGTTGGCAGGAGCGAATGCGATGTGCGCGGGAGTCGTGATTCCCTGCTCGAACTCCTCACGGAAGTACTTCATCGCGGCAGGAAATGGTGTCGCAGCTGCATCTCCGAGAGCGCAGAACGAGCGCCCCGCGATTTGCGAGCACACCGAGTTGATGGTGTCGAGATCCTGTGCCTTGCCAGTGCCGGCCTCGAACTTCTTCAGCATGTCGGTAATCCAGTACGTGCCTTCACGGCAGGGGGTGCACTTGCCGCACGACTCGTGCTTATAGAACTTCAGCCATCCGGTCACCGCACGCACCACCGATGTGGTCTCGTCGAACATCATCGGCGTGCCAGTGCCGAGCATCGAGCCGGCGGCGGCGATGTCTTCGTAGGTGAGCGGGGTGTCGAGGTGCTCGGCAACCAGCATCGGAACCGACGACCCACCCGGCAACCAGAACTTCAACTGGTGCCCGGCACGCATCCCGCCGGCATGCTCGAGCAGTTCGCGCATGGTGATTCCCAGCGGCGCCTCGTAGATGCCTGGTCGGTTCACATGGCCCGAGACCGCGAACAGTTTGAAGCCGGGGGACTTCTCGGTGCCGAAGTTGCGGAACCAGTCGACCCCGCCGTTGATGATGTAGGGAACATTCGCGACGGTCTCGACATTGTTGACGACAGTCGGGGACGCGTAGAGGCCAGCGACGGCTGGGAACGGCGGCTTCAGGCGTGGTTGCCCTCGGCGACCCTCCAAGGAGTCCAGCAACGCGGTCTCTTCACCGCAGATGTAGGCGCCAGCACCCGCGTGCACGACCACCTCGAGGTCGAATCCGCTGCCGCCGATGTTCTTGCCGAGCAGGTTCGCGGCGTACGCCTCGCGCACTGCGGCCATCAGGCGACGCATCACATGCGGGACTTCGCCGCGCAGGTAGATGAACGCATGGTTGGCGCGGATGGCGAACGACGTGATGATGATGCCCTCGATGAGCGCATGCGGGTTCGCCATCATGAGCGGGATGTCTTTGCA
>CAYFKX010000208.1:0-1465 GCA_964343545.1 uncultured Bifidobacteriaceae bacterium
CCCGCGCAGCGATCAAGCACGGCAGGGTCTGCGGCCACCACCCGTGGTGCCGGCCCCTTCTTGCGCAAAGCACCACGATGTGCTGCAAGATCGCGATCCGTTGCTGCCACTTTGAAGCCAGAACGACCAGTAGCGATAACTGGTGGCGCTGGCAGGACTTGCTGATACGACGAGCATCGGCAGGATCAGCGCCGCACTCGTCGCGACCACGACGAGCACACTTTTGACGCGGTGATCTGTCGTCATGGCAGCTCAGGTTTGAGTGGTGAGGCAATCTTCGGCCGGCGGCTGACCATCACCAAGAGGCTTCCGAGGATTACGAAAGCTGTGCCCAGTGCAGCAGTGGGTCGCGTAGAAGAAGTGGTACCCGAATCGGCCAGTTCGGTGCGCGCAGTGGTGCTTGCTGATGGTGAACCTTGTGAGTCGGCGATGGAGCCATCGGGGTTGTTCGGGAGCACTTCAGGAGTCAAGGTTTGGTCGAGTCGGTTGAGCAGCGCGGCGGGGTCGAGGGCGCCGGCCCCGCCGACTGGGACTGGACGACCCTGGAGGAGCAGCGCGGCGGGGTCCAGCGTGGGGTCAGTGGCCTGTGCTCGTTGGCGCCGGTTCGTGGGCGTGACCTCGGTGCCAGGCGTCGAAGGGCTTGACACCTCCACACCTGCCGCGACGGCGGCCATGATCAATTCAGCGAGCACTCCTGGTCGATCGTTTCCTTGGTCATCGGTGATGGTGGCGTCCTGCGAGCTCGCCAGTGCTTGAAGGGCGGACGGCATGACCGACTTGCCGTGGCCACTGGCGGCAAGGCCAATGACTGCAGCGCGCGTATTGGTCCAGTCTGGTTCGCCGGGGGAGTACTGCGACTCCAACGCACCCTTTCCGTCGGTCAAGCGAGTGACGAGGTAGTCCGCTGTGGCGGCAACGCGACCCGAACTACTGGCTGGCCCGGGGCATGACAACGCCTGTTGGTCATCGTCCAGTGTGGTGGCAGGAATCGGCAGCGACCGATCGGCCAGGGCGATGAGCGCTGGTGCGGTCGCGAAGTCACTGGGTGTTGTTCCATCGCCCGGCAGATAGCGCAAAGCACCGCGCACCGATGCGCTGGCATCGCAGTCCAGTTGCTGACTAGTCAGGAAGTCCGTCAACGACGAGCCCGAATCGGCGGTAACGGTGGCGGGACTGGTGCCCGCAGTGCGAAGTGCCGCAGCCGCTAGAGCGGTGGAAGTCGTGTCACTGGTTCCGCCGGCAAACCACGGCACCCCTCCATCACTGTTCTGCATGGACCGCAGGTAGGCCACACCGTTGTCGGCGGCGGAGTCTTGGTTGAGCGCAGCGAGCGCTGCAACGGCTAGTGCGGTGGAGTTGGAGTCGGGACCGGAATAATTTGCTGCGTCGGGGCTCGCGCAAGGCACCGAAGTGTCGCTGCGGTAGGCCTGCCAGCCCCCGCCAGCGCACTGCTGGTCTAGCAGCC
>CAYFKX010000208.1:1487-2158 GCA_964343545.1 uncultured Bifidobacteriaceae bacterium
GATCTTGTGCACCGAAGAGTCCACTGTTGATGCTCGTGGCAGCAGGCGAACTGGCGGCTGCTGGGATCGCTGCCGCGACCGGCAGTCCCAACACGACACACAGCATGCCGACGGCTACGGCCATCTTCGACGAGCGCGCTGTGCGCGGCGACAGTTGCTCGGCACGGTGCGATTGAGCTGGTGTGAACGGAGAGCGCATGTGAACAACCTTTGGTAGGTAGCACGCGCCGGGCCCTCACGCCCCTGACAGACAACGACCCCGCTGCGCGGTATGCGCAAACGGGGGCGGTTCGGGCGGGACGCCCGGGCTCCGCCCCGCACCTCGACGGAAAAAGGAGCCTCGTACGCATCCGCCAGGTGCTCCGGCTCTCCACACGAAGTGGGTTCACGGTTGCGGGACAGCGCCGGAATTGCACCGGCTTCCCCTGGACTTCGGATACGGATGAAGTTGTTGAACGATGGCAATCAGACCATGAGGGCGCCGCAGGGGTCAACGCGCCCCAGTTTGTGGGGTGTCGCCGGGCTTCATCACCGGTCGAGGAACCCGAAGGCGGCGAATCTGTAGTGCGCGCATCGTCGCGTAGAAGGCCACTCCGGAGCCGCTTTCCTGCGGCAGCGCTGTGCGCAGGGCGCGCTTGAGCGCTCGCACCATCACCCAGGTGTCCACGGCG
>CAYFKX010000208.1:2168-2569 GCA_964343545.1 uncultured Bifidobacteriaceae bacterium
GGCGAACCAAATCCACAGGGACGCTTGTTGAACTGTCAGGTTTTTGATGAAGCCCAGAACCAGAATCAGCAGTGCGCCGGGGAGAAAGAGTTCTCCAGCATTGCGCCGCGAGTCGACGAAGTTGCGGGCGAAGCGACGCACCGGTCCGCGGTCTCGGGGCAGTAGCGCTGACTCGTCACCAGCCATCATTCGTTCGCGCTCGCGTGCGCGATCCGCAGCACTGCCAGCACGGCCAGCACTGCCAGCGCCCGAGCGTCCGCGCACTGGTTTGCCCTTGAGGGCGGCCTTGCGCTGAGCCTCGGCCTGCTTGCGTGACGGAGTGGCGTGCCCCTTTCCCGACGGTGCAGAAGTGGCGGGGTCGTCGGCTGGTGTGGTGTCGTGTGCTTTAGCGTCAGGGCGGC
>CAYFKX010000209.1:0-2563 GCA_964343545.1 uncultured Bifidobacteriaceae bacterium
GCGGCGTTGCCCACGTTGAAGAAACTGCTCGAACAGAGCGCTCGCGTCATCATCCTCACCCACCTCGGTCGTCCCGACGGCTCGGTGAATCCGAAATACTCGGTTGCGCCCGTGGCGGCACGGCTGGCGGAACTCTTGGGTGTGTCCGTGGGGCTGGCGCCAGAGCCGACTGGCCCGCGGGCAGAGCAGATGGCGCGGGAACTGCAGCCCGGCGAAGTGCTCATGCTTGAGAACGTCCGCTTCGACCCGCGCGAGACCAGCAAAGACTCGCAGGCACGTGCCGAATTGGCCGCTTCGTGGGCTCAGATGGGCGATGTCTACGTCGGCGATGGCTTCGGCGTGGTGCACCGCAAGCAAGCGAGTGTGACCGACTTGGCCGCACTGCTACCGCACGCCGCGGGATACCTCATCGAAGCGGAGAGCCGGGTATTCGCGGCTGTGTTGAGTGAGCCGCAACGTCCGTATGCAGTCGTACTCGGTGGCGCAAAGGTCAGCGACAAACTCGGGGTTATCGGTCACCTGTTGCCCCGAGTTGACACGCTCATCATCGGCGGCGGGATGTGCTACACATTTCTTGCAGCGCAAGGTCATCAGGTGGGGGACTCCCTGTGTGAGCGGGAGCAGGTTGACACCGTGGCCCAACTCATCGCGCAGGCGCAGCAAGCTGGTGTGGAACTGTTGCTGCCGTCAGACATCGTCGTGGCCGACAAGTTCGCACCCGACGCGGCTACTCAGGTGGTCGACGCTCATGCGATTGCGGATGGCTGGATGGGTCTAGACATCGGACCGCAGACGAGAGCCCGCTTTGCCGAAGCAATCGCCGCGGCTGCGACAGTCGTGTGGAACGGGCCGATGGGCGTCTTTGAGATGACGCCATTCGCGGCAGGTACCCGGGCAGTCGCCGAAGCGATGATCGCCAATCCTGGGTTGACTGTTGTGGGCGGCGGCGACAGCGCAGCAGCAGTCCGCCTGCTGGGTTTGGACGAGTCAGGCTTCAGCCACATCTCCACCGGTGGTGGTGCGAGCCTGGAATATCTCGAAGGCAAGGAACTACCAGGTCTGCAGGCGCTGCAGGCATGAACGCAGTGCGCCGAGATGTCTCGGAGCACATGGGCAGCGGTGGCGCGGTCATGGAAGCGCAACCGAATGAGAGGACGACGCATGACTGCGCGTAAACCGCTAATCGCGGGCAACTGGAAGATGAACCTCAACCATCTTGAGGCCATCGCCCATGTGCAAAAGGTTGCCTTCGCGCTGCAGGACGCGGACTTCGATGCGGTCGATGTGGCCGTCCTTGTGCCTTACGTTGATCTGCGTAGTGTCCAGACCCTCATCGATGGTGACAAACTCCGCCTGCTCTACGGCGCCCAGGATGTGTCCGCACATTCGGCGGGTGCATTCACTGGAGAGGTCAGCGCGTCCATGTTGCAACGTATCGGCTGTGCGTTCGTCGCAGTCGGTCACAGTGAGCGGCGGCAATACCATGCCGAAGACGACGCGCTGGTCAATGCGAAGATCAAGCAGGCGCTTGCCGCGGACATCACCCCGATTGTGTGTGTAGGTGAAGGTCTAGATGTGCGCAAGGCAGGTGGGCATGTTGCTCACACTGTGGCCCAAGTCGCGGCGGCCGTCGACGGCCTGACGCCGCAGCAGGTGGCCGCACTGGTGTTTGCATATGAACCTATTTGGGCCATCGGCACTGGTGAAACGGCGACGAGCGCCGACGCCGAGGAGGTTTGCGCCGCCATCCGAGGGCACCTCTCGGCCATCGATGCTCACGTGGGTGAGAGCGTACGGGTGCTGTACGGCGGCAGCGTTAAGGCGACGAACATCGCCGAGTTGATGCTACGGCCGAATATCGACGGCGCGCTGGTCGGCGGGGCAAGCCTGGACCCGGACGAGTTCGTCACGCTGGTCAAATACCGCTTGCACCCGGCAAGCCTCGTGGGCGCCTAAGACGGGTACGATTCGCACATGATTCTGGCCATGCAGATCCTGCTCATGCTGGTGAGCCTTTTGCTCGTTGTGCTCATCCTGCTTCACCGAGGCAAGGGTGGTGGCCTGTCAGACATGTTCGGTGGTGGCATCTCATCGACGCTGGGTGGCTCGGCTCGAGCCGAACGCAACCTCGACCGCATCACCATCTATCTCGCGGTCATCTGGGTGGCGCTTGTCGTCGCCCTCGGTCTGCTGCTCGCAACCTGATCGTGGGCGTGGCGGCGTCGCAGATGTCGTACCGCCGTCGGACAATCGGTTCATAGTTCTCACACAAGGAGTCACACATGGCAGGTAGCGCAATCCGAGGCAGCCGTGTCGGTGCCGGCCCAATGGGCGAGGCCGAACGTGGCGAGCCCGCTCCGCGGGTTCGGGTTTCGTTCTACTGCGCCAATGGCCACGAGTCCCGCCCAACTTTCGCGGTTGAGGCAGGGGTGCCGACTGAGTGGGACTGCCCAAAGTGTGGTTTTCCTGCCGGCACCGACAAGGACAACCCGCCAGTGCCGATCAAGACCGAGCCCTACAAGACGCACCTTGCCTATGTGAAGGAACGTCGCAACGACACCGA
>CAYFKX010000210.1:0-2541 GCA_964343545.1 uncultured Bifidobacteriaceae bacterium
TCCGGGCGCGGTTCGGGCCACTGCCAGCGCGGTCGCAGCGTTGAGCAGCACACAGTCCCGAACGGCATCGAGGCGTTCACTGCGCTGCCCAGCAAACACCGCGCGCACTACTTCGGCGTTTTCTTGCGCATCTCCGCCGGCCAGCAGGGACCCAGGTACTAACTGCAGCCCAAGGGTCTGCGGATCTATCCGAGAGATGTCGCTGCCGCTGCACACCACAGTCTGCGCGGATGTCGAGACTTCGTCCATCCCGTCGCCGGCCCGTACCACCGCGGCAGTCACCCCCCGCGCGGCGAGGACGCTTGCGAGCAACGACTGCCTGTGCTCGTCAGCACAACCGACCAGCATGCGACTGGCCCCGGCGGGGTTGGCCAGTGGTCCGAGCAGGTTGAAGACCGTAGGGGTGCCGAGCTGGCGGCGGACGGCCCCAACATGTCGCATTGCGGGGTGATAGGTCGGCGCAAAACAGAACCCGATGTTCACCGCCTCGACGCAGGTCACCACGGCCTGTGGGTCCAACGCGATGTGCACCCCGAGCGCCTCGAGGACGTCAGCGGAGCCGCACTTGCTTGAAGCAGCGCGGTTGCCGTGCTTCACCACTGGCACACCGCTGGCCGCGAGCACCATGGCGGCCATGGTCGAGATGTTCACCGTGTGCAGACCGTCGCCGCCAGTGCCGACCACGTCAGCCACATCGACGGGCAGGTCAACATGAAGTGACGCCGCGATAAGTCCGTCGAGCAGACCCGCAATCTCCTCTGCAGTCTCGCCCTTAGAACGCAAGGCGACGAGGAATGCAGCAACAGTCTCATCGTCGGTATGACCAGACATGAGCGCATCCATCGCCCAGTGAGCATGTGCGCGGCTCAGATCCCGTCCCGCTTGTATCTGCGCCAGGGTGTCGGGCCAGGTGAACGCGGACACGCCTGCCCTAGGCGACGGTGACTGAACTGCGTGCAGCCTTGCGCCGAAGCAGGTCTGCAACTGCGGCGGCCATCGCCCGTGGGTCCAACGGCTGGGCCAGCACACGGTCGGCCCGTGACCACGCCGCCAACCAGCCGTCCTGGGCTCGCGCGACCACGAGTACGACCGGCGGGGCGTTGAAAATCTCATCCTTGATTTGCCGGGCGATGCCCATCCCGCCGGCGGGAACTGCTTCACCGTCAAGTACGACCACGGCGAGCTTTCGCCCGTCCACACCACGGTCAAGGGCGCGCATCAACGCTGGGGCGGTGGCGAACTCAACACACTGCACCGTGGGAACGTCCGTGGCTGGGCGGTTGCCCAAGGCAAGCAGCACACTGCGTCGGACATCGCGGTCGTCGCTGTAGACGCCGATGAGTTCGGCCGGGGTGTCACCGGTGGAATGTTCCTGCCCTGAAGCCATGACCGCAGTGTAGTGGCAGCACTCGCGACACCCGCATCGCAAACCGAGGGTCGTCAGCGCTCGGACGAGTCGCTTTGACAAGATTAGGCACTATGTCCGCAGCAGCCGCGAGCGCCTCAGCCAGCACCCCCACCGAAACCGGTTCGGTTGAGGTTGCGCACCGCGGTGGCGCCGGCTCCATCCCCCCGATTCGTGAGGCCACAGACCGACCGAACATGGTGTCCGTCGGTGTCATCGTGTGGCTGGCAAGCGAGTTGATGTTCTTCGCGGCGCTGTTTGCCATGTATTTCTCTATCCGTTCGATTCACCCTGAAATCTGGGCTGAGTCCACGGCGGAGTTGAACTTGCCGTTCGCGTCCATCAACACGTTGATTCTGGTGCTGTCCAGTGTCACGTGCCAGATGGGCGTGTTCGCTGCGGAGAAGGGCAATGTCCAGGGCCTGCGCCGATGGTTCGTGCTCACATTCATCATGGGCGCGTACTTCGTCGGCGGTCAGATTGCCGAGTACACCGAACTGGTGCACAACGGCATCACCCTCACCAGCAGCCCCTACGGCTCAGTGTTCTACCTGACCACGGGGTTCCACGGCTTCCACGTCACCGGCGGGTTGTTCGCGTTCTTGTTCGTGCTCGGCCGCACCTACGCCGCCCGTCGCTTCACCCACCGGCAAGCGACCACCGCCATCGTGGTGTCCTACTACTGGCACTTCGTTGATGTCGTGTGGATCGGTCTGTTCTTCTCCATCTACGGTCTCCGCTGACCCGCACCCGCGAAGGACGATTTCTGTGAATGTGTCAGGTAGCCGACGCCGCAAGCCCTATGCGGGCGCAGTCCTGCTGCTCATCGCTCTGGCAACCACGGGCACCGCGTACGCCGTCACGAGCAGCGCCATCGTGAGTCCCCAACGAGTAGGCGCATCCGCAGAGCAGATTGCTGCGGGCAAGTTGCTCTTCACCGAGGGTTGCTCGTCCTGCCACGGCCTCGCCGGGCAAGGTGGCAGCAGCGGCCCATCTCTGATCGGCGTCGGGGCGGCTGCCGTGGACTTCCAGGTGGGCACGGGACGTATGCCAATGGCCCAGGCCGATGTGCAGGCGATGCGCAAGCCACCGGTGTACTCCCAGGAGGAAATCGACGCTCTCGCCGCCTACGTCGC
>CAYFKX010000211.1:0-2532 GCA_964343545.1 uncultured Bifidobacteriaceae bacterium
GCGGTGACATTCGCCTATTCGGGCGCAGCAGAGCCGGTGCTTCGCGAGGTCAGCTTCACCGCGAACGCAGGGGAGTTGACAGTCGTGACCGGCCCGAGCGGCTGCGGCAAGAGCACGCTGCTGGCTCTGATGATGAAGTTCATCGAGCCGCAGTCCGGGTGCATCCGAGTCGCCGGCGTCGCACTGGACGAGCTCGACACGAACTGGTGGCGCTCACAGGTTGCCTATGTGCCGCAGCACCCGTGGCTGCCATCGGGCACTGTCCGTGATGCGCTCGCCATGGCTCGCCCCGATGCCTCCGATGCTCAGATGCGTGAGGTCTGCCAAGCGGTGGGGCTGCTGGACTCGTTCGGGGAGGAGCTGCCTCGCGGCTTGGACACACCTGTGACGGATGAGGGCGCTGGAATCTCAGTCGGGCAACGGCGGCGCATTGCAGTTGCTCGTGCTCTGCTCAAAGACGCAGGCATTGTCATTCTCGATGAGCCCACAGCCAGTCTGGACGAGTCAGCCGAGGACTCGGTAGTGGCCGCAGTCCTGCAGTTGCGGCGTGCAGGCAAGACCGTCGTCAGTGTGCAGCATCGACGCTCGCTCATCGATGCCGCAGACCAGGTGGTCGACCTCAGTGCTGTGCAGGTCGCCCGATGATGCGCGCCGACCAGCAAGCCTCGGCCAGCGGCGCGGCCATGTCGCCCACATTTCATCTGCCGTCTCGCACTGCGACCTTCCACGGCTTCCTGGCGTTAGCGCGAGGCCGGCTGGTGGCGGCAGCATTTGTGGGCGGACTGACCCAAGTCTGTGCGGTGGGTCTTCTGGCTGTGGCCGCCTGGCTCATCTCACGGGCTGCCCAGATGCCGCCGCTGCTGACATTGAGCGTGGCCATCGTGGGAGTGCGTGCTTTCGGCATCGGGCGCGGAGTGCTGCGCTACGCCGAACGGCTCATCGCACATGATGCGGTGCTCGATGTGTTGGCCCGGGTGCGTGCGCGCGTCTTCGAGTCGATGGTCGCGGCAGATCCCCAGCGGACGTTGAGCACGAACCGCAGCGACGACCTTGTCGTCTTGGTCCGCGATGTCGACGAACTGCAGTACCTGCCGCTGCGCGTGTACTTGCCGGTGGCGTCGGCGGCCGTGGCTGTGAGCGCTTGCGTGGCGCTGCAGATGTGGATCGACCCTGTGGCTGGGGTAGTGCTGGCGCTGTTCGCTTTGGCCAGCTCTGCCATTTCGTGGTGGGCGTCGCATGCAGTGCCCGAAGCGGATGCGTCGGTCACAGATGCTCAGTCGCGGGTGGCACGCGCGGTGCATGAGTCGATGCTCGGTGCGGCAGACCTGGCAGCACTCAGCGCCACGGAACGGGCACTGGTGCAGGTGGCGAGTGCGCAAGAGGAGCTGGAGTTGCGTAGTCGCCGAGCTCAGTGGGCAGGCAGCGCCGGTTCCAGCGCAATGGCGCTGTTGCAGGCGCTCGCGCTTTTCGCGCTCGCGTGTCGTTTGGTACCGCTGAGGGCGCGAGGTGAAGTGCCAGCGGTCTGGCTTGCCTCGGCACTGCTGCTGCCTCTAGCACTGTCCGAGGCGCTCAACGCAGTGACCACGGCCGCAGTGCAATGGCGGGCTCTGCGGGGAAGCCTTGTGCGTGTCGACACGGTGCTGAGTCTGGGAAGCCTCGGTCTTGAGGTGGGCGTGGGAAGCGGGCTCTTGGCTGGAGAGATGGCAGATGCCTCACGCGCCACGGCCACGCAGGAAGTGACATCACCGCCGGCTCCAGCCGAGAGCAATGTGTTGGCAGCGCCAGTACCAGCACTGCAGTTGTCGCACATCTCAGCGCGCTGGCCCGGTGCGTCAGCACAGACTTTGGATGGCATCAGCATTGTTGTGCCCCAGGGTTCCATCGCGCTCGTCACCGGCAACAGCGGCTCTGGAAAGTCCACGCTCGTGTCGGTGATTGCAGGTTTGCTACCGGTGGAAAGTGGCCGAGTGTTGATGTGGGACATTGATCTAGTCGCGCTCTCGGAGGCGACCTTGCGGCAACGGGTCGCCATCGTGCAGCAGGAAGCGCATGTCTTCACCATGTCGTTGGCAGAAAACATCCGCCTGGCCAGTCCGCCGGGCACCCGCGCAGACGACGAGCAGATATGGCAGGCACTGCGGGCTGTGGGTCTTGGTGATTGGGCGAATGGGCTCCCGCACGGCATCGGCACCATCGTCGGTTCCGGGGGAGTGCTTCCCTCCGGCGGGCAGCGCCAGCGGATTGCGCTCGCCCGGTTGCTGGTGACGGCTGCGGAACTGTGGGTGCTGGACGAGCCCACTGAGTTCCTAGACCGGTCGGCAGCAGCGCAAGTGATGCGGAACCTGCGCGCGAGTGCAGCCGAGCGCGCTGTGACCATCATCGTGGCATCGCACCATTCGGAGGACGGCCACGGCGCCAGTCAGCACATTCACCTGAGCCGCGGTCGGGTCGTCGCCGCTGGGTAGGGTGGGCTCATCCAGGGCGGTAGCTCAGTTGGTAGAGCAACGGACTCATAATCCGTCAGGTCGTGGG
>CAYFKX010000212.1:0-2528 GCA_964343545.1 uncultured Bifidobacteriaceae bacterium
GCGCGCCTGCTTTGGGAGCAGGAGATCGGGAGTTCGAATCTCCCCGCCCCGACTCTTTCGAACCGCCCAGATGACCGTTGCGATAGAGGAAGTGCGTGTGAAGACCGAGCTGGAGAACCTGACCGCGACCCGGGTGCGCTTGAGCATCTCGCTGGACGCATCCGACCTCAATCCGGCATTCGAGAAGGCGTTCAAGGCGATCTCGTCGCAGATGAACATCCCAGGATTCCGCAAGGGCAAAGTGCCGCGCGCCGTCATCGAGCAACGCGTCGGACGCGAAGCAGTCCTCTCCGAAGCTATCAACGAAGCCGTGCCGCATGCATACGAGCAGGCAGTGCGCGAGCACTCGCTGGTCCCGCTGAGTCAGCCGGAGCTCGATGTCGCCGAGAACCCGACTGAGTCCGCTGTTTCATTCACGGCCGAAGTTGATATTCGTCCAGAGTTCGAACTGCCGGCCTACTCATCGCTGCAGGTGAGCGTGGACGAAGCACTCGTGCCAGAAAGCCAAGTTGAGGATCAACTCGATGGGCTTCGCAGTCGCTTCGCCTCTTTGCGCGCGGTGGAACGTCCTGCTGCTGATGGCGATGTGCTGTTGGTCAACCTCAAGGGCAGCCACGACGGGGCGGAAGTCTCCGACCTCAGTGGCAACGCACTCTCGTACGAGCTTGGAACCGACGGCATGCTCCCAGGTTTCGACGAGGCTGTACGCGGTGCTGCTGCTGACGACGAGCGCACGTTCACGTTCACTCCCGAAGGTGGGGAGTGGGCAGGCAAGGAGCTCACTGTCACCGTGACGGTGTCCGCAGTGCGCGAACGCGACCTTCCGCCAGCTGATGACTCGTTCGCGCAACTCGCTAGCGAGTTCGACACCATTGACGAATTGCGCGAAGACTTGCGCACCCGCCTGGGTCGCGTGCGCGTGGTCGAGCAGGCCTACCAAGCACGTGACAAGGTGCTCGAGGCGCTCGTCGATGCCGTAGACATCCCCGTGCCGCAGAACCTCGTCGATGCGCAGGTGGGCGATCACTTTGCTGACGGCCACGGCGACGGCGACCTCGACCACCGTGCTGAAGTGCAACGAAATGTCCGTCGCTCGCTGGTCGCGCAGATGATCTTGGACAAGGTCGGTGAAGTCGAGCAGGTCCAGGTGTCCGACGCCGAGTTCACGCAGTGGCTTATCAGCGAGGCGCCGCGCTACCAGTTGAGCCCGCAGGACTTCGCCGACCAACTGGTGAAGTCCGGTGCCCTGCCGAGTGCCTTCGGCGAAGTGCGACGGGCAAAGGCGCTGTCGTTCGTGCTCGAGCGAGCGACTGTGACCGACAGCAAGGGTCAGAACGTCGACATCGCCGCCGCGATGCGCCCAGCGGAGCCAGAGTTCGCTGGCAGCGAAGCGGGTCAGTGACGGAACCACCTAGGTTTCGGAAGACATCAGAGCAGCAAGGCGTTAGGGTCACGAGGGACGAGTGCAGGACAGGAGAGATGCCGTGAGCGATACCCGCAATCCGCAGTCTGTGCAGCCCATCCGCAACGGCGGTGGCGCTGGCCGGTTCGACGACTTCCTCTATGAGCGACTGCTCAAGGAGCGCATCATCTTCCTGGCATCCGAGGTTGAGGACAGCATGGCCAACGCCATTTGCGCTCAGATGCTCCTGCTCGCCGCTGAAGACCCGGACAAGGACATTTACCTCTACATCAACTCCCCGGGTGGTTCGGTGTCGGCCGGCATGGCCATCTACGACACCATGCAGTTCATCAAGAACGACGTCGCGACGGTGTCGATGGGGTTGGCCGCGTCGATGGGGCAGTTCCTGCTGTGCGCAGGGACGAAGGGCAAGCGCTACACGCTGCCGCACGCCCGCATCATGATGCACCAACCATCGGGCGGCATCGGCGGAACGGCATCGGACATCCGTATCCAGGCGGAGCAGATGATCTACACAAAGCAGAAGATGGCCGAGTTGATCGCGCACCACACAGGTCAAAGCGTTGAGCAGATCACCACCGACTCTGACCGAGACCGCTGGTTCACAGCTGAAGAGGCCAAGCAGTACGGCTTCATTGACCACGTGGTCACAAGTGCTCGCGATGTCTCCGGCACCGGCGGAATGGCCTGAGGAGGAAGATGACGATGATGAGTTTCCCGCAATACTCGCGCTACGTCTTGCCTGAGTTCTCTGAGCGCACCCCGCAGGGCTACCGCCAGCACAACCCGTACACCAAGCTCTTCGAGGAGCGCATCATCTTCCTTGGCGTGCAGATCGACGACGCGTCCGCCGATGACGTGATGGCGCAGTTGCTGTGTCTGGAGTCGATGGACCCTGACCGGGACATCCAGATCTACATCAACTCGCCCGGCGGCTCGTACACCGCCATGACCGCGATCTACGACACCATGCAGTTCGTCAAGCCGGCTATTCAGACCGTCTGCTTGGGTCAGGCCGCATCTGCAGCCGCCGTCTTGCTAGCGGCTGGCAGCCCCGGCAAGCGGTTCGCACTGCCGAACTCGCGCATCCTCATCCACCAACCAC
>CAYFKX010000213.1:0-2523 GCA_964343545.1 uncultured Bifidobacteriaceae bacterium
GACGAGGTCAAGGTCTTGGACGGCTCCAACTTGGTCGTCGAAGGTTACGAGTTCGCACCGTCATTCAGCATCTGGACGACGATTGAAGAATGTCTGAACCCGCCGCTGATCTGGGAAGACGGCGTCGGCTGGTACACCACCGAGCCGTTCAGCGAGCCGGAGACCTTCGATTTCCCCGAGGGCATCGGCCCAGTGGAGTGCGTCAACGTCGAGCACGAGGAAGTCGTGCTCATCCCCCGGCAGGTAGACGCCCGCAAAGTGACGTTCAAATACGGGCTTGGCGCAGAGTTCATCGACGTCCTGCGCACCATTCACAAACTCGGCTTGGACCGCACCGATCGGGTCGACGTCAAGGGTGTCTCGGTCAGCCCCCGCGATTTGCTCACTGCATCCCTGCCTGACCCGGCCACATTGGGCAGCCGCATGAAGGGCAAGACCTGTGCAGGCGTGCTGGTGCGTGGATTGGACAAGGACGGCAAGCCCCGCGCTGTCTACATGTACAACGTCGTCGACAACGAGTGGTCGATGCAGAACTTCGGCGATCAGGCTGTCGTCTGGCAGACGGCATTCAACCCGGTGATCGCATTGGAGTTGATCGCCGAAGGCACGTGGCAACCCGAGGGTGTCATGGGTCCTGAATGGTTCGCGTCGAAGCCCTTCTTGGACAAGTTGGCCGAATTCGGCACCACCTGGCACATTCGTGAGGAAGACGCATCCGACATCCCGTTGGTATGGGTCGATCCTGACGCCGACGACAAGTAAGCGCGAAACCGCATCGCCGGTGCAAGACTGACCCCATGAGCACGTTTGAGCACGATGTCGTCGTCATCGGCGGCGGGTTGGCTGGGCTTTCTGCTGCTGTCTGGTTGCGGGAAGCTGGCATCGCGGCAGTCGTGCTCGAATCCAGTGATGCAGTCGGCGGTCGGCTACGAACAGACCAGGTCGACGGCTACCTGCTCGACCGCGGCTTTGCCGTTCACAACCCCGGCTACCCGGAAGCGCAACTGCTGCTCGACCACCAGGCCCTCGAATTGCAGTCATTCGAAGCGGGTATCGCGTTCCGCAACAGCGATGGGCTCACATTCTTGTCCGACCTCCGCCGCAGCAGCGAAGGTGTGCGCTCGGGCCTGATGCGCACTTTCGGCGCGCTGCGCCGCAATCCCCGGACCGCAGCCGCATTCGCCGCCTACGCCGCCCGCTGCGCCGCCACCAGCCCTGAGTCCCTGCAACGCCGCCACGACATCAGCATCCGTGCCGCCCTGCGCCAGGCCGGAGTCGACGCGCAGGGGCTGCGCACCATCGTCGGCCCGTTCCTGCAGGGGGTGCTGCTGGAATCGCACTTGGAGACCAGCCGCATCGTCGCCGATGAAATCCTTGCCGCTTTCGTCCGCGGCACGCCCGCCGTGCCTGCTGACGGCATGGGCGCCATCGGTATCCAGCTCGCTGAACGCTTGGACGACGAGCAGCTGCACCTAAACACTCGGGTGCTCGCCGTGCATTCTGATAACAGTGGTGTGCGCGTGCAGACAGACGCCGGCACTCACAGTGCGAAGGCAGCAGTAGTCGCTGTGTCTCAAGAAGCACTGCCAGCTGTTCTGCCTGGTTACGAAGCGGGTCGCACCCGCGGTGTCACCACCTGGTATCACGCAGCTGACTGCGCACCTGCCGAGTTGCTCGGTGGCAAAGCGTGGTTGGTGACAGATGCCAGTCACCGCACCCCGATCGCCAATACTGTCCCGATCAGCGCGGCGGCACCAAGTTACGCACCCACAGGCGACGTGCTCATTTCAACGTCAGTCATCGGCGTGCATCGGGAACTAACGGACGAGCCGATGCTCAAGCACCTGCAATTTCTCTATGGCGTCGACACTCGTAACTGGCAGACGGTGGCTCGCTATGAGATCCCGAATGCACTGCCGGATTTCATGCCGCCCACCAATCCGACCGCCAACCGCGCGGCACCGCGGGTGTGGCTGGCCGGCGACCACACCGACTCCCCTAGTATCAACGGAGCACTTCGCTCGGGGCGAATTGCCGCCGAGCAGATCGCAGCAACTATTCGGTGAGCCATCGGCTCATCGCGAGCCGAGAGGACTCCCACCATGGCCACACCTCGCATCCTCGCCAGTAGCGGCGGATTCATGAACAACGGCGTGCAAGGAGTGTTGCGTCCTGCTGGCATCTTCAAAGAGGCCATGCGACTCACCGGCAAAGGCCGCCCGCGCGTGTGCTTCGTGATGACCGCCACCGGCGATGACAAGAACTACCTCACGATGAGCTACGAAGCTCTCAACGGCGTCGCCGATGTCTGCCACTTGTCGCTGTTCACTCAGCCCACCGATGACATCGAGCAGCGACTGCTTGGCAGCGACATCGTCTGGGTCGGCGGCGGCTCAGTGGCCAACCTCTTGGCAGTCTGGCGTGTCCACGGCGTCGACCAAGTCATGCGCGCCGCGTGGGAACAGGGTGTCATCCTCGGCGGTGTCAGCGCCGGCTCCATCTGCTGGCACCTCGGCGGCACCA
>CAYFKX010000214.1:0-2511 GCA_964343545.1 uncultured Bifidobacteriaceae bacterium
TCCATGCGCCCCTTGCGCAGTGCCAGCAACTGCGTGATGACACCGAGGTACTCCTCGGGGCAGTCGATGGTCAGACGTTCCACGGGTTCATGCAACTTGCCGTTGACCATCTTGGTCACCACTTGCGGCTTTCCTACGGTCAGTTCGTAAGACTCTCGGCGCATCATCTCGACCAGGATGGCAAGTTGCAGTTCACCGCGTCCCTGCACTTCCCAGGTATCGGGTCGCTCGGTGTCAAGCACGCGAATCGACACATTACCGACGAGCTCGGCTTCGAGTCGCGCCTTGACCTGTCGGGCGGTGAGGTTCTTACCTGCCTTCGCTGACTTGCCTGCCAGCGGTGAGGTGTTGATGCCGATGGTCATCGAGATGCTCGGTTCATCAATGGTGAATGGCGGCAACGGCTTCGGGTTCTCGGCGTCCGACAAAGTGTCGCCGAGGTTGATGTCGGGAAATCCCGCGATTGCGATGATGTCACCGGGACCGGCGCTTTCCGCTGGCACGCGGGTCAGCGCCTCGGTCATGAGCAACTCGACCACCTTCGCGCGCTGCACGCTGCCATCGGATCGGCACCAGGCCACCTGCTGCCCCTTGCGGATGGTGCCGCCGTAGACGCGGCACAGCGCAAGCCGACCGAGGTAGGGCGAGGCGTCGATGTTCGTCACATGCGCTTGCAGCGGCGCGTCTGGGTCATAGGTGGGTGCTGGAATCGTGTGCAAGATGGTGTTGAACAAGTCTGCGAGGTCGGCGCACTCCGGCACCGTGCCATCGGCGGGCTTTGCAACTGAGGCTTTGCCAACCTTGGCGCTGGCATAGATGATGGGGAAGTCAATTTGCGACTCGTCGGCATCGAGATCCAAGAACAGTTCGTAGACCTCGTTCACGACTTCATCAATGCGCGCATCCGAGCGATCGACTTTGTTCACCACAACGATGATGGGCAGGTGCATGGACAGCGCCTTGCGCAGGACGAATCTGGTTTGCGGCAGCGGACCTTCGCTGGCATCAACGAGCAGGACAACGCCGTCCACCATCTGCAGACCACGCTCCACCTCGCCCCCAAAGTCCGCGTGTCCAGGAGTGTCGATGACGTTGATGGTGATGCGTGCGCCGTCGGCGTCGGTGTAGGCCACTGCAGTGTTCTTCGCGAGGATGGTGATGCCCTTTTCGCGTTCGAGGTCCAGCGAGTCCATCACCCGGTCAGTGAGCTCCTCGTGGGCACTGAATGCGCCGGTCTGGCGCAGCATCGCATCCACCAACGTGGTCTTGCCGTGGTCGACGTGGGCGATGATGGCGACGTTGCGCAGGTCAGCTCGGGTTGCGGTAGGCATAAGCGGCGAGCCTACGGCAGCCAGTGCGTTGCTGCTTCGTATGCCTCAAGCGCTGGTCGCTACGCCTGCCCGACGCGCACATGGTCAAGACGAGGATGTGATGGTGCGCGGGTGCTGCTCATGCGGTAGTGCCTAGCGCGCAATGCCGAATTACACGACCAACCGCTTATTCCCCGTCGCCCCATACTGCGAACGCGGCGACCGCCGGGGCTCTATCTGCAGGCAACCACTGGACTTGGTCTAGGTTGTCGTGGCCGACCCAAGCGACTGCATCATGCTGCTCGATTGGCTCTGGGTAGTCCTCAGCATCCACCATGCGAGCGGTGTGAACAATCATGACCCCATAGCTGCCCAGCGGCCACCCATGGTGCAGGTCTGGCCCCGGTACGAGGTCACACACCTCGATCTCGATTCCCAGTTCTTCCGCTACTTCGCGCACCAGCGCTTGTTCGATGGTCTCGCCCTCATCAATCTTGCCGCCGGGCAGTTCCCAGCCGCCGGCGAACTCCTCGGGCTCAGTCCTGCGCGCCGTCAGCAGCACCTGCTGACCCTGAGATCCAGTCCGAAAGATGGCAGCTGCCGACACAATCCGTCGGCCGTCGTCTGCGTGCAGTTGACTGAAATCTCGCATAGTGCCCACGAGTGTGACACAGAGACAGGCAGCGGCCCCGACACAGGGGAATGTGTCGGGGCCGCTGTCGGGTACTACGTGCTGACTATCAGCCAGTCGCCACCGTGCTGCGGCAGTACGACATGGCAGGGCTGTTGTCGAGCCCACCATCGACCGCCTTCGCCAAGGGGATGAACCCCTCTGCCTTGATTGCGGACTCGATCAGTGAGCGGATACCCAGGCCCGAAGGAGACTTCGCGGTGTCCATCGTCGCGGAGCACAGGAAGTTGACGTAGTTCTTCACAGTGGGAGCCGGGTTTTGCTTTGTGATCAGGTACACCATGCGGTTCGCTGGGAAAGTCTTGGCGAGCACGGTGTCAGGGTTGACGTCGATGCCGGCAATTTGGCCGAGGGCGTCTGCCCACAGCTTGCGGCCGGTGGAGTTACCAATCATGCCGCCGGTCTTCTTGGCTGCGTCGTAGCCCGGGTACTCCTTGACCGTGATGACCTTGTTCGCCACCAAGTCCTTGTTGTTCTGGGTGTAGCGACCGTAGCTGTAGAAGTAGAAGG